>JAFQQW010000067.1 GCA_017410375.1 Clostridia bacterium
AATCCTCGATGGATTCCGCTCCATTCAACATCTGTTCAAACCGGAGATTCTTCGCTTCGCTCAGAATGACAAAAATGCGAACGTAGTGAGCGCTCGTGAAAAGTATTTCCAAGAAAACTTTTCACGAAAAAGGAACAACAGACCGAAAAAAGAGCCGTACAAGAAGTACGGCGAATAAAAAGGTCTTGTTGTGACGATGCGGTAGAACGACTTTTTCGACAGTCTGAAAGGGCTATGCAATGCATAGCCCTTTGTCTTATTTCTTATTACTGCCCTGATTGAGTGCCGCAGTGCGATAGTTACCTTCCTTTTTGGTACATTCAATGTCCCACAATTCTTTCATGTGGTCATACACGGCATCATCAATCTCGGGTGTGCCGGATTTGCAGGTGGGAAGAAGCATAGCACCTGCCACCTTTTCGTCGGTACAAGCGGTGTCGTGTCTCCAAGCATCCCTTTCTTCCTTATTTCGAAGGTTCGGGATGTCTTTGGCTTTACTGCCATCTAAAATAGAGCGATATGCAAACATACCGGGCAGGAACATATCCATAGCTTCGTACACATCAATGATATCAGCCTCTTCGTTCCCTAAGATTTTTTCCACAAAGTTATACATAGAAAGATAATCAGAGCCGCCGTGACCAAAACCTTCCACCTTATCTTTGTCTGCGTGTAACGGTTTCAAATGTTCTGTTTTAACGGCATATTTGCCCGAAAATTCATCAATTTCGGTGGTCAGATTTCCTACATAACCGCCGTTTATGTCTTTTACCGCTTCTCTCCCGCTTTCCATATGTCCTTTTCCGCCATAAATGCTGAACCATACATTATTGGTATAAAGACCGCCGTGAATACTCTTTACAATAGCACCGTTTTCCAATGTTACCATTTCAATACCAAAGGTAGACGATTTAGATCCCATTCGGTGGTGCCGCTCGTTCATACCGCTCTCGATACCGATAACCGAAACCGGTCTTAAGCCTGTAATGTGAATAATCGGGCCTAAAGAATGGGTACAGTAGAATGTGGAATACATCTTGTTTCTCCAATGGTCCTTTTCACCGTAGGTGATGCTGGGCCAGATGGATTCACAGTTGTGGATATATTCCCCTTCGGCGTATTCAATCTCGCCGATTTCTCCTGCCTGATATTTAAGCTTCATTTCATAAGGAGCAGGCATATAGCAGTAGTTTTCACCGTACGCATAAATCATACCCGTTTCTTCTACCGCTTCTACAAGCTCTACCGCTTCTTTCATGGTCTGTACGGGCAAAACCTCGGAAAATACGTGCTTACCCTCTTTCATGGCACGGATAGCAAAGGGTGCATGCTCGTTGGCAAAGTTTGCCAGCACCACCGCATCCATATCATGCTTGATAAAATCCTCAAAATTATCATAAAAGGTGATGTCAAAATCTTTTGCTGCCTCTCTCTGAACTTCCAAAACCTCGGGATTGTTGTCGCAAATAGCAACCACCTCTGCATTGTCTGCGCGCTTACAATAGTTTATCATGCTTGCGCCCCGGTAACCGCCCAGGACACCAATTCTTGCTTTTTTCATGACAAATTCCTCCTTTTGCTTTTAGTGTAGCATAACGAATCATGGCTTTCAATAGATTTTTTCCTTGTATTTGCGGAAAAAAGTCATTTTTTACTTGATTTTCGGAAAAACTTATGCTATACTCCCCTTGAAAGGCAGGTTTTAAGTATGCTGGAAAATATTTGTCATTTTATTCCTCCGCAAAGAGATGTGCATTACATACAACCCGTAAACTTTGTGCTTGAAACAAAACCACAGCCTATAAAGCCGTTAAAGGCAGAGGCTCTTTATAAAATGCACATTGTGCGTTCGGGCACAGGCAAGCTTCACACCCTGGGCAATGTCTGCCCATTAAAAAAAGGCGATGTATTTTTTACATTTCCCGCTTTTCCTTTTTGCATTGAATCGGAAGAGAATTTCAGTTATATGTATATCAGCTTTTTAGGCACAAAGGGCAATCAGATTATGGATATGCTCCGCATTTCGAGCCAGAGTTTTGTTTATTCGGGTGAAGAGGATGTGCTTCCCCTATGGAACGCAGGTCTTTCTGTTCACCCTAAAATGCATACATTCATGTGTGAAAGTCTTTTACTTTACACTTTTTCGCATCTTGCAGGCAAAATTTTAAGCTTTGACAAATCCGTTTCAGGGATTAACCGAACGGCAGAGCTGATTAAAAAATATGTGGATGAAAATTTTCTGGATACGGATTTCTCGCTGGAACAGATTTCCTTAAATCTCTCATACAACAAAAAATACATTTCGGGCGTGTTTAAAAAGGCGTTCGGCGTCGGCATTGCGGAATATGTGAACACGGTACGCATTCAGCATGCCTTAAATTTAATAGAACAGGGCTTTAAAAGCATAAACGATATTGCCTTTTGCTGTGGCTACAAAGACCCCCAGTATTTTTCCAAAGTGTTCAAGCAAAAGCTTAAAATCACACCCGGTGCGTATATTAAACAGAAAAAATAAAAACTTAAAACATTGCAAAAGTTGTTTTTTCACAGTTTAAAACGCAGGTTTGATAGGCAAGATACAATCATTTTCCTCATCTTTTTTAGTGTTTTCTATATTGTTTTTCGTTGTTTGTAACAGTATAATATAAAAAAGGAGTGTTGAACATGGCAAAACTAATCCATATTACAGATTTATATCATCCGCACGCAGACCCGGATGACCATTATGATCTGGCACAGGTTTACGCGCTGTCAGCCCTTGGCTCTGTTGAGCTTGAGCAAGTAATCATTGATTATACCGCTGACGGCAGATGGGGTGACCCTGCCCTTTATTCTGTGTATCAGTTGAACCGCATTTTCGGCAAGAATGTTCATGTTACCTTAGGTGCCGACACAGGTATTTATCGGGGCAAGAAGGAATTATGGCGTGATGCACCGCAAAACAAAGCCTATGCAGCGGACAAAATACTGGAAATTTTATCCCGTTCAACCGAAAAGGTGTATATCACCATTGTGGGCGGATGTCTGGATACAGCCATGGCATTGGAGCGTGGCAGAGAAATTTTCGCACAAAAATGTGCCGGTATTTTCTTAAACGCAGGCAGTTGTGAAGATACCCTTGCCTATCAGGAATACAACGTAACTTTAGGCAGAGTGGAATACCGCACTGTATTTCAGGCACCATGTCCGGTATACTGGAATCCGTGTATGCACAGCCTGCACCCGGACAAAACCCTTTGGGGAAAGAACGCCACTTATTATAAAATTGCACAGCAAAAGGACATTTTTGAAAAAATCCCCACAGACCTGCAAAACTATTTTTACTATATGCTCTCCAAAAACGATGATAAGAGATTCCTTCGTTTTCTGGAGCAGGACAACAGCAAGACTTTAAACGAAAGCTTCGGCAATTTGTTCCGTGCTATGTGGTGCACCGCAGGCATCTTTGAACTTGCAGGCAAAACGGTTACCACAAGCGGCGAAATAACGGAAAAGGACAAATGCGTATCTCCGCTCTATGACTTCAGACCCATTAAAATAGACTGCTCTTCCAAGGGCGAAACGCGGTGGAGCTTTGATGACAGTGTGACCGACCGCTTTATATTTAATGTTCTTGACGAAGAAAAATACGCACCCATGATGACAAAGGCACTTGGCGACCTTTACGCATCTGCATTTAAATAAAAAATCACCGACATACTGTCGGTGATTCTTTTATTATAAGGACTTTTTGAATTCTTCAACATCCACAACCTTGCCGCTTATGCGAGCCTGCTCTGCCGCAAAGGCAATCATATGATTTTTCACCGAAATGCTGATTTCGCTGAGCTGTTCGGTTATTTCACCGGTGGTAAGGTAGTCGTAAAGGGCATTTACGATACCTGCGTCACCGCCGCCATGACCCGATTCAATGGTGTTGCCGTAGGCATTTACATCAATTTCTTCGCGCTGTCTGGTGGCAAAATCAAAAAGGGTAAGATGACCGCCGTCACCCACGTTGAAAATTTCACCCTTTGTACCCATGATGCGGATAAATCTGCCACCCTGGTTGAAGGCACACATATTAAAGTCAACCACGGTTCCGTCTGCAAATTCAAGGTTTACAACCTGATGGTCTACTACGTCATTGTCGCATTTATATACACATTTGCCGTACTGGGTGTTGTGGAGTGCTTCAATAACCTGTTCATCGGTGGGATCTACAATACCGGTTGCCGCATCTCTGAACCATTTGCTGTTTCTTTCATAATACAGCTTTACGGCATTGTAGTAGCAGGTATCTGCATGGGGACAGCCGTCGATGCAGTATTCGGGTGCACCCTCGGGTGCATTGTCTTCTGTAAAATATGTACGGGAGCCAAAAGAACTTACGCGCTTGCAGGGCTGGTCGATTAACCATTGCAAAATATCCATGTCGTGACAGCATTTCTGCAAAAGCATGGTGGAGCTTTTTTCGGAGTTGCCCCAGTTTCCGCGTACAAAGCTGTGGCTCTGGTGCTCGTTGCCTACATTTTCACAATGCTGAATGGACATAATTTTGCCGAGTCTGCCTTCGTTAATAATGCTTTTTAAGGTTGTGTAGAAGGGGGTATAACGCAATACATGGCAAACCAGGATTTTTACGCCATACTTCTTTGCTTCCTGCTCAATTTTAAAACATTCTTCGGCTGTAGGTGCCACGGGCTTTTCCAAAAGCAGGTCATAGCCCTGACGAATCGCTGCGATTGCAGGCTCAAAATGCATTCTGTCCATGGTGGAAATGATGGCAATGTCTGCAAACTTAGGAAGCTTTACAATCTTTTCCCAGGTATCAAAGCAATGCTCGTCTGAGATGTTGTGCTTATTCTTTACATATTCACGACGGCTTTCAATCGGCTCTGCCACGCCGACCACCTGAAACTTATCGGGATACTTAAACATTTCATCGGTATAGCACTGACCTCTGCCACCTGCACCGATTACAATTGCAGTTAACTTTTTCATAATAAACCCTCACTTTTCGTGTTTTCGTAATTCCATTTTAGCATAGCTTAAATTCTAAGTCTATAGCAAAAAAGATATAAAAAATTTGATTTTAGCTACAAAATCCCATTATAAATAGTCTTTTGGCATTTTTCCTGTTACCTTTTTAAAGGCTTTATAAAAATTGGCGGCACTCCGAAATCCGCATTCCTCTGCAATTTCCAGTTTTTTTAAGTTGGTGGTTTTTAAAAGCATAATGGCGCGCTCGACCCGTTTTATGGTAATATAATCCCAGGGTGAGATGCCGTTAAATTTTTTAAAAACGGTGGAAAAGTAGGCTTTACTCATAGCGGCAACTGATGCGATTTCCTCCAAGGACAAATCAGAGGACAGATTCTGCCCGATATAGTCCATGGCAAGGGACAGACAAGCCGTGTTTTGCTCCCTTGGTGTATGCGCCCCCTCTTCATAGCCGAATGCACGTAAAAGTCCAAGCAGAGCGGTATATAAAAGAATGCGGATTTTCAAGGCATAGCCAACATTTTTTTGAATAAGCTCCTGCTCGGCTTCCAGCATAAGACTGCTGACCTGTTTTGCTTCGGCATCCGCCTTTGAAATCCTGACCGGTACATTTTCATCCCGGTTGAAAAACAGCTTCAAAAGCAAGGTTGCTTCGCTGTCCGTACCACTCCACAAGGCTTTCGGCTCAAACTTTACGGTCAACATATCAAACGGTGCATCTCCCATAATTTCGGTAATGCAATGGGGTTCGTTACTGCCGAAAAGCAGGATATCACCTGCCGAAAAAGCATATTCTCTTCCGCCGATAACATAAACGCCCTCCCCCGACAGAATCAGGGAAATTTCGCATTCTGTGTGGTGATGCTCACGGAAATCCCGCTTACCTTTGGGCAAGGCGGTGTGATAAATTTGCATATCGGGCAAACTTTGTCTGTTGTATTGCATGTTCTCCTCCGAAATATAGTAGACAAAAAGCAAAATATATTTGTTGCTTTTATCACCTTGTTATACTATAATAATATCATAAGATACAAAAATGTCAATCAAAATTTCTTAGACAATTGAGGTGACGGAATGAAAAAGCAAGTTTATATTTCCTCCTGCGTACCGGAAGGCGGTATTTACACCTATGAAATTACGCAGGACAAAAGCTTAAAACAAACGGCATTTTTACCCCTTGACCGACCCATGTACACCATTGCAAAAAACAATCGGCTGTATGTGCTTCTGCGCGATCCGTTGCGTAACGGCAACAGCGCATTTTTAAGCTACGAGATTTGTACAGACGGTGCGCTTGAAAATCCGACGCCCTTGCAATCTACGCTCGGCACGGTGGGCTGTCATTTGTGCGTGGATGCAGAAAACGTGTATGTGACCAACTATGTTTCCGGCTCCGTATTCAAAGCACCGGATGTAGTCATTACCCACGAAGGGTGCGGTCCCCATCCGACCCGTCAGGAAAAGGCACACACCCACTTTGTAACCGTTACGCCTGATAACAGATATTTGCTGGTTACCGACCTTGGAATGGACAAGATTTTTGTGTATGATAAACATTTAAAGGCGGTAAATTCTGTGGATGCACCATCGGGCGCAGGGCCGAGACATCTTGTCTTTTCGGAGGACGGAAAGCTTTGCTACTGCGCAGACGAATTAAGCTCTACCGTTTCGGTATACCGCTATGAAAACGGAAGTCTGACCTATCTTTCGTCACATTCTGCGTTGCCTGCGGATTTTAAAGAACAAAACACCACAGCGGCAATTCGATACAAGGATGGCTATTTGTATGTATCCAACCGCGGACACAATTCTATTGTTTGCTTTAAAGCGGTGGGCGAAAATTTAGAATTACAAAGCATCACCGACTGTGGCGGTGTGGGCCCCAGAGATTTCATTCTGACAGACGATTTGCTCATCTGCACCAATGAAAATGACGGCTCTGTTGTTCTTTTTGAGATAGAAAACAATACAAAGCTTATTAAAAAACAAACCGTAAAAGTTCCCGCTGTGCTTTGCGCAACGGTTGTGGAGGTGGAATAAAAGCATGTTTGATTTAAAAGGGAAAACCGCTCTGGTAACCGGTAGCACCCAAGGAATCGGCTTTGCCATTGCCAGATGTCTTGCAGACTATGGTGCAAAGGTCTTTGTGCATGGGGCAAATGATATGGAAAAATGCGAAAAGGCTTCAAGCCAGATTCCAAACAGTGTCCCTGTATGTGCGGATTTATCTGAAAAGGACAGCGCGGAAAAACTGTATAATGCAACGGGCGATGTGGATATTGTCATTGCCAACGCATCGGTGCAATTCCGCACCCCCTGGGACGAAATCGGCGAAGAAGAACTGGAAAAGCAGTTGCAGGTTAATTTTAAAAGCACCTTAAAGCTGTTTCAGCTGTATGGCAAGAAAATGAAGGAAAACCGTTGGGGCAGACTCATTACGGTAGGTAGTGTTCAGCAATACAAGCCCCACAAGGACATGGCGGTATATGCGGCAACCAAGGCGGCACAGATGAATTTAGTGACCAACCTTGCAAAGCAGCTCGCGCCCTTTGGCATTACAGTCAACAACTTAGCACCGGGTGTGATTGCAACCCCCAGAAACGAGGCAGCACTTTCGGATGCGGAATACGCCAAAAAAGTGTACGAAGGCATTCCCATGGGCTATGCAGGAACGGCAGAGGACATGGCAGGGGCGGCGCTTTTGCTTTGCTCGGATGCAGGCAGATACATAACAGGTATTGATTTGGTAGTAGACGGAGGAATGAAACTATGAATTTTAATGTAAGAGAGGAAATTATCGCTTTAACGCCCCAATGGAAGGGCGAAAGACTGCCCGACGGCAGACCGAAGGTGGACGAAAAATATTTAAAGGCATTAAAAACCTTAACCTTAGAGGAAGTGTGGAAGCCCATTTTTGTAAAGGGGTACGAGAGCCAGTTTGAAGGCAGATTGCACACCTTACATGATGACGGCAGGAAATTAATCGGCAGAGCGGTAACTGCCACCTATTGTCCGTTTCGTCCTGACCTTGACGAGGTGACCAAGGATATCGGCAGAAGTGAAGGCAGAACGGGCACCTACAACCAGTGGGTCATTGATAATTTAATGGAATGGGATGTACCCGTTATCGACATGTATGACAAAATTTACAAAGGTACATTTTTAGGTGGCAATCTTACCACCGCGCTGAAAAACAAGACCAAAAACGAAAACGGCGGTGCGGTCATCTGGGGCGGTATCCGCGATACCGAGCAGATGAAAAAAGTAGAAAACACCCAGGTTTACTACCGGGGTATTGACCCGACACCCATCCGCGATTTTATCATGACCGGCTACAACACCGTAACCCGTATCGGCAATGCGGTATGCTTACCCGGAGACGTGGTATTCGGTGCAGGCGGTGGCGTGCTGTTCATCCCCTCTCATCTGGTAGAAGAGGTGGTTGGCGGTGCTGCAAAGACGCAGGTGAAGGATTTGTTTGGCTTTGAAATGATTGCCCAGAACAAATTTACCACCGCACAGATTGACCGCAACACCTGGACAAAAGAAATGTTAGACCTTTTGATGGACTTTATTGAAAAGGATGACAGAGCCGCAGACTACCGCGGTATGGACTGGTCGCTTGAATACGACCTTGCCATCAACGGTGACCCGAACGATACACAAAGTTCGTTATAACAGACAAAAATTGTTTCAATCCTTTAAGTAGCAAAAAACAACAACGCAGAATTTGCGTTGTTGTTTTTTTATTTTGCGTGCTTTTTGCGGTATTCGGAGGGGGTATAGCCGGTTTTCCGTTTGAAAATACGGCAAAAATAAGAGGGTGACTCAAAACCGAAACGGTCGGAAATTTCGTTGACCGGGACAGTGGAGTTCCGAAGTGCTTCTTTGGCTTTTAAAATCAGCTTATTATAGCGGTATTCTTTGGGTGCCATCCCCGAATAGGCTTTAAAAAGGCGGTTGAAGTAATTGGTACTGACCGAGCAGAGTGCGGCAACCTCTGCCACACTTAAGGTCTGGTCGGCATCCTGCTCCATATAGGCAATGCCTTTGGATATAACACCGAACTTGTTTTCCCGCAGACTTTCCTGATGCAACGCACGGCTAAGCTCGGTTAAAACCATCCCCATCAGGGCGTTTACATACATAGGGGTGATTTGAGGCATATGCATAATGCGTGCAATTTCTTTTATATTTTCCAGAACATAAGGGGATGCAAATTCGGTTAGCTTCAATACACTTTTTGCCGGTTTAAACGATGTACCTTCCCTGTCCTTCAGCTCAAAAGCCAGCGAGATGCCTCTGTACGGCACGTCGGGCGTGCTGTTGGAAAAACTGCATTTATAAGGCACATCCTGGGGCAGAAGAACCAAATCTCCTTTTGTGGCGGTAATCGGCTCAAAGCCGGGAACTGTATACACCACGTCACAGTCCAAAACATACACAAGACCGCAAAGCTGACGCCATTTCCCGCGGTTAACATGGCGGTGCCCGTCCCCCCAGACCTGATAATCTGCGCCTTTAACAAACACACTCAAATCCGATACATAAATGTCCTTTAGTTCCACAATCTCCATACCTTAATTTGCACCTCTTTTCCTTTAATTAAATATTGTACACCATTTAAAAGAGGCTGTCAATGCTTTTTAAGGTCAGTCCTGCATGTGCAGTACCGCTTTAATTTCAAAAAGATTTTCATTTAAGCTCCGGATATGTACGGGACTTAGATTGTTCTTACTCTCGGGCAGAAGAATATATGCGTCCTTATGGCGGTATAATTTATAGATACCCGTTTTATCCTCGGCTTTGTAATACACCAGCTTTCCGATTCTGTCTGTGCCACTGACGGGAACCACAAACAAAAAGTCATCCTTACAGACCAAGGGACAAGCAAGCTTTTCGTCTGCCTGCAACGCCAGAAGGGTTTTAAGACATTGGCAAAGTCTGCTTTGTTCAAAAGCTTTATACAGCTTTTTATAGAATCCGCACTCTTCTGTTTCGTCGCCGTAATAAGGAATACCGAAAATGGATGCCAGCTTAAGCATACATTGAAAGCTTGGTGTGCTGGTTCCTGTTTCGTAGTTGGAAATGGTGGTGTTGCTGACACCTAACAAATCAGCCAGTGCCTGTTGTGTCAGTTTTCTTTCCATGCGGTTTTGAAGTATGTATTCCTTAAACGTCATTTTTCTTTCCTTCCCTTTCTTTTGTAAAATTTTGTCTTTCGCAGTGCTTATACACGGATTATACATTAAATTTCTGCATAAGTCAACGGATTTGGTGAAAAAAATACAATTTATGATTTCTTTTTTATAGTGTGCACATCAAAATTCTCTTTTAATATAGAAAATACTTGTATTTTTTATCAAAATCTGCTATAATAGTCTTAATATAGAAAAGTTCAAAAATTTTGAAGGAGGGTTTATGCACAGCAAGTGGGTTTTACGGGAAACGCCGTCTAAAGAGCAGATTGACAGCATGGTGCAAAAAACCGGAGCAAGCCGTTTGGTTGCTGCGGTGTTATGTGTACGCGGTTTCACGGCAGACGAAGCAAAAACCTTTCTTGCAAAGGACAGCACCTCTCTCTTTGACCCTTTCCTGTTTCCCGACATGGAAAAGGCGGTTTTACGCATCAAGCAGGCTATTGCTGCGGATGAAAAAATAACAGTATACGGTGATTATGATGCAGACGGTATTACCGCAAGTGCGCTTTTGGTCAGTTGCTTAAAGAGCATTTCGGCAAATGCCGATTTTTATATCCCGGAACGGGAAAATGAAGGCTACGGCATGAGCAAGACGGCAATAGATACCATTGCCAATGCCGGTTCAACCCTGATTATATCGGTAGACTGCGGTATTACGGCAGTTGAGGAGTGCATATATGCAAAAGAAACAGGCGTAGATGTGATTATCACAGACCATCATGAATGCGGCAAGCAGTTACCCGAGGCGGTGGCAGTCATTAATCCGAAAGTGCTCGCATGTCCCTACCCCGATAAAAACCTTGCAGGGGTCGGCGTTGCCCTAAAACTTTGTCAGGCGTTGCTAAAGGATACGCATTCTTTAGAGCAGGTGGCGCAAAACTATGCCGAGTTTGTGGCTTTGGGCACCATTGCAGACATTGCACCGTTAATTGGCGAAAACCGCGTGCTTTGCGATATGGGCTTAAAAAAGATTCCAAAAAGCGAAAACGCAGGCTTTCAGGCGTTGCTTGCGGTTTCGGATTTGCAAAACAAGACCGTAGATGCCACAAAGGTCGGCTTTCAGCTGGCACCTAAAATCAATGCGGTGGGACGCCTGAGCGATGCCTCTTTGGCGGTAGAGATGTTTTTAAGCGATGACCTTAAAAAAACGCAGGAAATCGCAATAAACCTTGCCGAATGCAATGTAAAACGCCAGAAAATCGAGCAGGAAATTTTAGACGAAGCCGAACAAATGGTGGAGCAGTTCTATAAAGAGGATGCGGTTTTGGTGCTTTGTGACGAAAAATGGCATCACGGCGTGGTGGGCATTGTTGCCTCGCGCCTGACTAAAAAATACAACAAGCCCTGCATTTTAATTTCCCCCGGTGCAGACGGCTATTACAAAGGCTCGGGCAGAAGCTTAGAGGGTTTTTCGCTGTATGATGCATTGTGTGCCTCTTCTGATACTTTAGTGCGGTTTGGCGGGCACGAGCTGGCGGCAGGTATTGTGATTGATTGTAAAAAAGTGGATGCTTTTCGTGAAAGTATAAATGTCTACGCAAAGGAAATACTGGGCGGAAAACCGTTAGCCCCTGTCATTGAGGCAGATTTAGAGCTTCGGGGCAGGCATTTGAATCTGGAAACCGCGAATGCACTTCTCTCGTTAGAGCCATTCGGTGCAGGCAATAAACCGCCTGTATTTACTATAAATAATATGACCGTAAACCGCGTCAGCGCCCTCGGCGCAAACGGACAGCATTTGAAAATGCAGTTGATAAAAGACGGCTTTGCCATAGATGCCATTGCCTTTTCCTTTGCGGATAAGGTGCATTTGACCTACGGTTCGGAGGTAACGGTTATGGCAAACTTAGACATTAACAGCTTCAGAGGTACCGAATCGGTACAGCTGAAAATTATCGATATGAAACAGAGGTGAGAGCATGGACGAACGGTTAACCTATACCGAAGAAGAATTACAACAATTTAACAAACAATTCGACCTTATGGTGGAGGAAATCAAAAAGTATACGCCAAATCCCGATATCGGTCTGGTGCGTGCCGCCTTTGATGAGGCACTTGTTGACCATCAGAATCAGCGCAGAAAATCGGGTGAGCCCTATGTGATTCACCCCTTTGAGGTTGCAAAAACGCTGGTATCGCTGAACATGGACTGCGAGTCCATTGCCGCAGGCTTTTTGCACGATGTAGTAGAAGACACCCCCACAAGCTATGAGGACATCAAGGTAAAATTCGGCGAGGATGTGGCAATGCTGGTAGAGGGTGTGACAAAGCTTGCCAAAATCCCCACCTCCACCAAAGAAGAACAGCAGGTGGAAAATTTAAGAAAAATGTTTCTTGCCATGGCAACCGATGTGCGTGTTATCATCATCAAGCTTGCCGACCGTTTGCACAACATGCGCACCTTAAAAAGCATGTCGGAAGAAAAGCAACGGGAAAAGGCAAAGGAAACCTTAGATGTGTATGCACCCCTTGCCCACCGCCTTGGTATTTCCCGTATCAAGTGGGAATTAGAGGATCTGGCGCTTAAATATCTGGACCCCATTGCATACAAGGAAATTTACGAGAGCATCAAGCAGAAAAAGGGTGAAAGAGACCAGTTTATTGAAGATGTGATGCAGGAAATACGCAACCGCATGGCAGAGCTTGGCGTCCAGGCACAAATTGCGGGCAGAGCAAAGCATTTTTACAGTATTTTCCGCAAAATGTATGCCCAGAACAAGAGCATTGAAGAAATTTATGACCTGTTTGCGGTACGCATTATTGTGGACAATATCACCGAATGCTACGCGGCGCTCGGTGCTGTGCATGAAATGTATAAGCCCATCCCCGGGCGTTTTAAAGACTATATTGCCATGCCCAAGCCCAACATGTATCAGTCCCTGCACACCACCGTTTTAGGCAAAAACGGCTATCCCTTTGAGGTACAAATCCGTACCTGGGATATGCACAGAACTGCTGAGTTCGGTATCGCGGCACACTGGAAATACAAAGAGGGCAGCAAAGACAACACCATGGACAATAAGCTGGAATGGATTCGTCAGATGCTGGACATTCAAAACGAGCTTTCGGACACCGACGATTTCATGAAGACTTTAAAAATCGATATGTTCTCGGATGAAGTATTTGTATTTACGCCAAAGGGAAAAGTAATCAGCCTGCCTGCAGGCGCCTGCCCCATCGACTTTGCCTACGCCATTCACAGTGCCATAGGCAACAAGATGGTCGGTGCCAAAATCAACGGCAAAATCGTACCCATTGACCAGCAGCTGCAAAACGGGGATATCATTGAAATTTTAACCACAACCACCGCAAGAGGACCCAGCAAGGACTGGTTAAAGATTGTTAAAACCTCACAGGCACGAAGTAAAATCAATCAGTGGTTTAAATTAAACTTCAGAGATGAAAACATTCAGAAAGGTAAGGAACTGGTGGACAAGGAAGTCCGTCGCCGTGAATTGCCCAACATGAATGCTTTTAAAGAAGAGTTTGCCGAGAACATGATGCGTCGGTACGGTATCAAATCGGTGGACGATATGTATGCCACCATCGGCTTTGAAGGACCTTTGGCAAATAAAATTGTTAGAAAGCTCAAGGACGAGCTGGATAAGGTGTCGGAAGCGATTAAGCCTGCAGAGCCTTTAACGCAGGAAGAAGAAAAACCAAAACCGGCACCCAAAAAGCCTTCCGGTAACGGCATTGTGGTCAAGGGCATCGACAACTGTCTGGTACGCCTTTCCAAGTGCTGTAACCCTGTCCCGGGCGACAGCATTGTAGGCTACATTACCCGTGGCAGAGGTGTTTCGGTGCATCGGGCAGACTGCTCAAATGTAACCGGCGCAAGCGAGGAAGAAAAGAGCAGACTCATTGAGGTTGCCTGGGAAGCAGGTGCAAAGGATGGCTCGTATACCGCCGACCTCCGCATTGCCGCCATCGAACGGAACGGCTTGCTGTTTGAAATTATGGCAGAACTCTCCAATCTTAAGGTTTCGGTTTCTGCCGTAAACGCAAGGGTCACAAAGGATGAGGTTTCCATCATCGAAATTTCCATCGGTATTACCGACAGTGAACAGATTTTAGTTGTCATGAACAAGCTGAAAAAGATTTCAGGCGTGTTTGAAATAAAAAGAACCAATCACTAAGGAGGAGTTAAGGTATGTTAAAACTCGATTACACACAAACCAATTGGGCTGTAAAGGCACACGAATTGGAAAACTTGAAGGAAGCTGTAAAGCTTGCACACAAAACATTGCATGAAGGCACAGGTGCCGGCAATGATTTCTTAGGCTGGATTAACCTGCCCGAAAACTATGACAAGGAAGAATTTGCACGCATCAAAAAGGCGGCAGAAAAAATCAGAAGCGACAGTGAAGTTTTGATTGTTATCGGTATCGGCGGTTCTTACCTTGGTGCAAAGGCTGCTCTTGAAATGTTAGGCCACTGCTTTGGCAGTCAGCTCACCAAAGAACAGAGAAAAGCTCCCCAGATTTATTTTGCGGGCAATTCCATCAGTTCCACCTATCTTTGCGACCTGATTGAAGCAGTGGAAGGCAAAGATTTCTCGGTAAATATCATTTCCAAATCCGGTACCACCACAGAGCCTGCGGTTGCATTCCGTGTATTCCGCGACATGCTGGAAAAGAAGTATGGCAAGGAAGAAGCAAGAAAGAGAATTTATGCAACCACCGACAAGGCTCGCGGTGCTTTAAAGGCACTTTCTGATGAAGAAGGCTATGAAAGCTTTGTAATTCCGGATGATGTTGGCGGCAGATTCTCTGTACTGACTGCAGTTGGCTTACTCCCCATTGCTGTATCGGGTGCTGACATTGACACCATCATGAAGGGTGCGCAGGATGCATTAAAGGATTTTGATAACGAAAACCTCGACGAAAACATCTGCTATCAGTATGCAGCTGTTCGTAATGCACTTTACAGAAAGGGTTATACCACCGAAATCATGGTGAACTACGAACCCTATATGCACTATTTCTCCGAATGGTGGAAACAGCTTTACGGTGAATCCGAGGGCAAAGACAACAAAGGTCTGTTCCCGGCTTCGGTTGACTTTTCTACCGACCTGCATTCCATGGGTCAGTACATACAGGACGGCAGACGCGGTCTATTTGAAACAGTTATCAATATTGAAGCACCCAAAAAGGACATCACTTTGGGTGAAGACAAGGACAACATTGACGGTTTGAACTTCCTTGCGGGCAAAACCCTTGATTATGTAAACAAAAAGGCTTTCCAGGGTACGGTTTTAGCACACGTTTCGGGCGGTGTGCCGAACATGGTGGTTTCCATTGACAAAGCAGATGAATACCACTTTGGTTACATGGTATACTTCTTTGAAAAGGCATGCGGCTTAAGCGGTTATCTTTTAGGGGTAAATCCCTTTGATCAGCCGGGTGTTGAAGAGTACAAAAAGAACATGTTTGCACTTCTCGGCAAGCCCGGATATGAAGACCTGAAAGAAAAATTGGAAAATAAATTAAAATAATTAAAAAACTACTTGAAATTTCTCTCCAAATATAGTATGATATATATAAAGATAGAGATTTAAAATACAAGGAGGAATGAATTATGATTAAAGTAATTATTGGTAAGAAGGGTACAGGCAAAACCAAGTACATGATTGACGAGGTTAACTTGGCTGTTAAGAACGAACCGGGCTGCCTGGTTTTCGTCAGCAAGGGTGACCGTTTGATGTATGACTTGGCGCATAACGTTCGTTATGTGAACACACAGGAATTTGATGTAGAAAACTACGACGAATTTTATGGATTCCTTTGCGGTATCATTTCCAACAACTTTGATATTTCCCACATTTTTATTGATAGCATCTGGAAGATTGTTGACAGTGAAGAAGCCGGCTTCGAAGCGTTCTTGAAACAGCTCGGTGCCATTGGCGAGAAGTTTAACATTCATTTCTCTATTTCTATCTCGGCAGATAAGAGTGAGGCTCCGGAATATCTGGTTCCCTATTTAGTTGAAGTTTAATCAAAAAAACGCTTGCCCTAAGCATTTTACATGTTTAGGGCAAGTTCATTTCAAAAATTGCAAAAAGAGAGGATTTAACAAATGAAAAGCGAACTGATTTTTCACCCCGACACCAGTGTTGCGCCTTTGGGCATGATTGCACTGGAAAGCGCACAGGATTTAGGCGCAAAAATTAACAGCTATCTGGTAAGATGGGCAACAGAAAGAAATAAGGAGCCTGAAAACGGCACATTTCAGATTGAAGCCTCCTGCCCCAGATTCTCCTCCGGCGACGGTAAAGGTATGATTAAATCCACCGTACGCGGTAAGGATTTGTTTATTCTGGTAGACGTTGCAAATTATAACTGCACCTACACCATGTTTGGTATGAAAAACCAGATGTCTCCCGATGACCATTTTCAGGATTTAAAACGTATTATTCAGGCTGCCAGCGGTAAGGCGCATCGTGTAAACGTTATTATGCCGACCCTGTATGGTGGCAGACAGCACAAGAGAAGCTACAGAGAATCTTTAGACTGCGCAGTTGCTTTGCAGGAATTGCAGAACATGGGTGTTTCCAACATTCTAACCTTTGACGCGCACGATCCTCGTGTACATAACGCAGTACCGCTTATGGGCTTTGACAACGTTATTCCGTCTTACCAGGTTTTAAAAACCATGTTCAAAACCATTGACGGTTTTAAGCCTAACAAGGATAATTTCATGGTTATCTCCCCCGACGAAGGCGCAATTAACAGAAACATGTACTACGCATCGGTGCTTGGCGTAGATTTAGGTCTTTTCTACAAGAGAAGAGATTATTCGGTAATTGTAAACGGCAGAAACCCGATTGTTGCACATGAATATTTGGGTAACTCTGTAGAAGGCAAGGATGTATTTATCGCAGACGATATCATTTCTTCGGGCGAATCCATGCTTGATATTGCATACGAACTGAAGAAGAGAAAGGCAAACCGCATTTTCTGCTATGCGACCTACGCAATCTTTACCAACGGTCTGGATTCCTTTGACAAGGCTTTTGAAAACGGCATTATTGACGGTGTGTACGGCACAAACCTGACCTACCGTTCGCCCGAACTTTTGAAGAGAGAATGGTTTAACGAGGTTGACGTTTCCAAGTACATTGCATACTTTGTTGCAGCCCTCAACCATGACGTTTCGGTGAGCCAGATTATTGACCCGCACGAAAAGATTCATACTTTGCTGCAAAAGCACGGACTCAAATAAGAAAAAAGCCCCCTTTTCAAAGGGGGCATCATTTTAAAAAGGAAAAGAAAAATGGGTAAATTTAACTTTATTAAAACGGATATCAAGGATTTGATTTTGGTAGAGCCGACTGTGTTCGGCGACAGCCGCGGTTATTTTATGGAAACCTACCAGAAAGAAGAATTTAAGCAAGGCGGCATTGATGTGGATTTTGTGCAGGATAACCAGTCCTGCTCGGGAAAAGGTGTGCTTCGCGGTATGCATTTTCAGAAGAAAAATCCCCAGGGCAAGCTGGTGCGCGTGGTAAGCGGTGCCGTTTATGATGTAGCGGTTGACCTGCGAAAGGACAGCAAAACCTACGGTAAGTGGCAGGGCTTTGTGCTTTCTGCCGAAAACAAACGTCAGCTTTATGTGCCCGAAGGATTTGCCCACGGCTTTTTGGTATTAAGCGACAGCGCCGAGTTTGTGTACAAGTGCACCCGTTACTATGACGGCTCGGATGAAGGCGGACTCATGTACAACGACCCCGATTTGAACATTGATTGGCATGCACACTATGACGGAGAATTTGTCATCAGTGACAAGGACAAAAAACATCCTTTATTTAAAGATTTAAAAGACTGAGCTTACGCTCAGTCTTTTTTAGTGTTGTCATCCTGCGCAGAGCGCTCGTGAAAAGTATTTCAAAGAAAACTTTTCACGAAAGAGGCGCAACAGCCTGATAACAAAGCATGTGCCGATAAGGCATATGCGTAAAAAGAAGGCTTGTTGCGACGCCGGGCAATTGGTGCCTAGGTGCTTGTAATAGAGTCACAGCTTCTTTTTTACACAAAAAAACAACGCCATGATCTGGCGTTGTTTTGATTATAACAATTCTTTTCGAAGCTCTGCACCCGATTTTTGGGAAAGGTATGCCGGCGGAACATCTAAAACTGTTTTACATCCGGACATTCCTTCCTTAAACATTCTGCAGGTTGCACGGGCATACGCCACAATGACAGAAGCAGTAAATTCAGGATTGGAATCTAATTTTAAGCTATATTCAATGATATGGTTGTGTTCTTTATCGAAGCCCGTTTTACCGCTTCGGATGACGAAACCGCCGTGGGGAATTCCGCTGTGGTCGCGATTCAATTCCTCCTGCGAAATAAAATGCACAATAGTATCATAATCCGCAAAATAGTTGGGCATGGTCTTGATTTCGTTTTCAATTTTTGCTTTGTCTGCGCCTTCTTTTGCCACCACAAAGCATTCTCTCAAATGCTTTTCACGGGTAGAAAGGTCGGGATTCAAACCGCTTCTTACTGCGTCTAATGCTTTGTCAATGGGAATGGTGTACTGCTTTGCATCCTGCACGCCGTCAATTCTGCGGATGGCATCCGAATGTCCCTGGCTTACGCCCTTGCCCCAGAAAGTATAATCCTTACCCTCGGGCAAAACCGCACCGCCGTACATTCTGTTAATGGAGAACATACCCGGGTCCCAGCCCACAGAAATCATGCCCACCTTACCGCCTTTTTTGGCGGAAGCGTCCACATTTTCAAAATGTTCGGGGATTTTTGCATGGGTGTCAAAGCTGTCTACCACATTAAAATGCTCTGCTAAAAACGGTGTCTGCTCGGGCAAATCCTTTGCGCTGCCGCCACAAAGAATCATCACATCAATTTTGTCTTTAAAGGAAAGCACATCGTCTGTGTGACAAACTTCTACTCCCTCTGTTTTTATGCTGACGGTTTTGGGGTCACGACGGGTAAACACCGCCACCAGACACATATCCTCATTCTGGCGAATGGCACTTTCCACACCGCGTCCTAAGTTGCCGTAACCGTAAATTCCGATTCTGATCATGATAAAAACCTCCTTATCTCGAATAAAAAAAGTATAACATATTCTTCGGAAAATTTCAAGAAAAATGCAAAAAAAATATAAAATAATCGGTCTTATTTTTAAAAAAATCAACGTTTACGCCTCTAAACGCAACGCTTGTTCCTGCGCTATTGCTTTTTGCATTTTACCATGCTATACTGAAAAAAGGAGGGATGATTCATGAAAAAAACAATTGCGCTTTGTGCAGGTGTTATTCTGGTTTGCCTGCTGATTTTTGCTTTTGCAACAACCGCCTCCGCGACCGGATTGACTTATGCGGAAAGCTTGCCCATTATCAACGGAAATCTTGCAACAGAGCAAGGCAAATTAGGCATCGATACCACAAGCCCCACAAATAACGGAAAATGGAATTACAATTCCCACGATATGTATCAGGGTCTTTACGGTCTGAGCGGTGTTCCTACCTTATATATCAACAGCGGACAGTCCGTAACCTTAACTGTAAACAGCTCTGAAGAGGTTACGTGTTATCTCGGTGCACAGCTTTCCTGTTACACCTCGACCCGTGCTGTGGATGTATCCATAAACGGAACGAAGGTTGCGCGCTTATATTCTTCAAGCATGAGCCAAAGAGTTGTCTCGGATCCCGTTACTCTGCAAAAGGGAGAAAACCAAATTACGCTGACAGGTGTCGGGGCGGTTGTGCGTCTGGACCACATTGCCTTTATTCCCGGCACTTCCAAGTCGAATGCCCTGGCAGATTATACTGCGGCAAGCGTATCGGTACAAAGCTTAGAGAATGCTTTCGGTCAAACCGGTATTTTGCTTTCTGAAGCAAATGTTTCTTTTTCCGCAGCAGACAGCAACGGACTTACAGTAAACTGGATCCCCAATAAAAGTGCAAAAAATAAAAATGTAACCTATAAGCTTGTTTTAGACGGAGGTGCGGAGGTTGTTCTTGGAAACGAAGCAAGGTCGCACACCTTTACCGATGCAAGCTACGGCATGCACACCCTGTCGCTTACCGCGGTCTGCGGAACAGAAAGCATTACCATTTCAAAAGCCGTATTTTTAACCGACCGGAATTCTGTTACCACTGTTCTGGACTTTGGCACCTGTGGTGAAAATGTTACCTGGGTACTGGATGTAGAGGGTACTTTGTTCCTGAACGGCAGCGGTGCGATGCAAAATTACGCTGCAGACAAAACGCCCTGGTATGATTTGCGGTTTTCTGTTAAAAAAGCAATTGTTGCTGAAGGGATAACTACCATCGGTGACAATGCACTGGCAGGATGCATAATTCTGGAAAGCATAACGCTTCCGGACAGTTTAAAAAGCATTGGCAATCATGCACTTTCCACCTGCCTTGCACTAAGCAGTATAACGATTCCCGACAACGTGGAAACCATTGACCAGAGTGCATTTGCAGATTGCGAAGCACTTACGAGCATCCGCTTGCCGGACAGCGTAAAAACAATTGGCATGCAAGCTTTCCGAGATTGTAAGGAACTAACAAACATCACATTAGGTAACGGCTTGATTGCAATCGGTGTGCAAGCATTTTCCTATTGCAAAAATTTGGAAAGCATAACCATCCCTGACGGTGTAGAAACCATCGAATACCAAACATTCTACGCCTGCGACGCACTTACAAATATTCAATTTGGCAGTGGCATAACCACAATCAAGGATGATGCATTCGGAAGATGTTTAAGCCTTGAAAGCATAGTCATTCCAAGCGGTGTATTATCCATTGGCGCATCCGCCTTTGGCTACAACCATTCGCTGAAAAGTGCAACAATTCCTGCAAGCGTAAGAGAAATCGGCGAGGGTGTATTCCGGGATTGCAGAAACCTTACTGATATTACGGTAAACGCCAACAATTTAAAATACTGCTCACAGGACGGTGTTTTGTTCAACAAGCAAAAGACGGTGCTGGTGCAGTATCCGGGCGGAAAATCGGGTGCATATACCGTTCCGGACGGGGTAAATACCATAGCGCCCCATTCGTTTTATTATTGTCAAAAGCTTACCGATGTAAGCTTTCCTGCGGATGTAACCTACATTAGCGACAATGCATTTACAACCTGCACTACACTTAAAAGTGTCACATTCTCAGAAGGCTTAAAGACCATTGGTTCATCCGCCTTTTCTTCATGCCAGGCACTTGAAAACGTAAATCTCCCCAAAAGCCTGACTGAAATCAATCCATCTGCCTTCAGAGGTTGTTCCGCTCTTACAAGCATAACCGTACCCGGGGGCGTCACAACCGTTGGAAACTACGCCTTCGGCTATTGCGACAAGCTTACCCGCGTAATCTTAGAAACGGGTATAAAAACAGTTGATTCTTACGCGTTCAGTGACTGCCAGAAGCTTGCCGATATAACTGTACCCGGCACGGTGCAGACAATCGGTAACAATGCTTTTTCCCGGTGCGATAATCTGCAGACCATCTATTACAGAGGTCTGGTATCCGATTGGAACAATATATCTGCAGAAAATGCTCTGATACCCGAAACAGTAAAAATGGTATTTCTTCCTGTTTTTTCCTTTGATATCACTACTGCCAACGGTCAGCTTCTCGTCACAGCAGACCCCTGCGATTTGCCTGCTGATACCGTTTTCCTGGGCTTAACCGTAAATGCAAACGGCAAGGCATTGGAGCTTAAGCCCGTAACAGCAACTACAGCCACAGCCTTTGACGCAACAGATGTAAACGAAATAAGAGTCTTTGCCTGGGGTAACCGCTTTACTCCCGTATCCCAAAATTGCATTCAATCCGTAAATTAACAAATAACCCCTCAAAACGTAAGTTTTGAGGGGTTGCTTTTTACAGTTCCCGAATATCGTCACCGGTACATTCCAGTATAATATAGTTGCCCAGAATTCTGGAAGTTATGCGCTGGGAGTAAACCGTTTCCAGGTCATTAAAATCCAGGTTTGTGCTGATGATGGTGGGCTGGCGCTTGTTGGTACGGGTGTTGATTAAATCAAACAGCACCTCTGCGGTATAAGCTGTTACCATTTCGGCACCCAAATCATCAATAATCAAAAGCTCTGCGTCCATAATGCGGTCGATATGGCTTTTGGACAGCGCTTTGTCCTCATGATTGAACTTATAACTTTCAAACATGCGGAAAATTTTGTAAGCAGGCTGATAAAACACATCGTGACCCTGCTCTAAAACCGCCTTTGCGATACAGCTGGACAAAAAGGTTTTCCCAAGCCCCGTACCGCCGTATAAAAACAAGCTTTCGCCGTTGTTTTCGTTAAAACTGTCTGCAAAATTTTTGCAGATTTTCAGTACATCCTCCATGTTTTCACGAGCGTCCTCGGGATACACGTCCAGCCTGAAGGTGTCAAAGGACTGGGTGTCCATCATAAGAGGCAGGTTGGACTGCTTGAACGCCTCTTTTAAAAGGGCATCCTTAAAACAATCGCAATAGCCCAGGTCGGTATGGCCTTTGTCCTGACAAACACTACAGCGATACCTTGGCTCCAGATAATCGGATGCAAAACCGTTTTCGAACAGCAATTTTTGCTGTTCTGCCTGCAATATTTCTGCGTTTTTGCGGGAATTTTCCATTAGTTCTTCGGTATTTTCCGCGGTGAACGCCTTTTTGATGAGCATCAATCCTAAAGCGGTCAGTTCTTTTTCAATTTCCTGCAGACGCGGTACTGCGCGGAATGCTTCTTTTTTTCTGGTAATCTGTTTATTTTCCGCATCAAAGCGAAAGGAACTGAACTGCTCCTCTACCGCCTGATACACTTCTTTCGGGTAACCCATAACTTTCAAAATCCTCTCTTACAGATTTTTTGCAATTTTTCTTGCCCGTTCCCTTGCCTTTTCCTTTACCGAATCGTAATCCTTTTTACGAGGCTCAAAATTGGCAAATTTGGACGGTGTAACACGTTTTTTGGATGTTGGTACCGCGGGTGCGGAACTTCCTTCGTCAGCCGTTAAAATTTTGTTCATATAGGCAAAGGAAATTTTGCCTGTGGTATCCACCGTTTTTTCGTATGCCTCTCTGATTTTTTCGGGGCTGTATTCGCCTTTCCATTTATCTAAGTATTCTTTTTCCTTTTTCGTAAATTCTCTGCCGAAAATGCCCAAAACATCGCGCATGGATGCATAATATTCTTTTTGTTGTTCAAGATATGTAATGTGTGCATGGGCTTTTTCTGCGGTGTCGATTCCCTTTTCGTGCCAGTCCAGCGCAGTATTTTTCAAATAGCCCACCGATTTTTTGCCCAAGGCTGCCACATACTCGATTAAAATCATCAGCACCGGCGCAGGAATGCCCACCCAGCTGTAAAGACTGGTCAGTACACCGATGTCACCATAGTTTAACAGCTTGCCGAATGCCTTTTCCGCACAAACAGTGAGGTTTGTGATTTCGATGTCGTTCATGGCGGCGATTTCTTCGGGCGTATATTCCTTGAAAGCCGTCGGCTTTGCAGACACCTCAGGCTCAGCAGAAAGCATGGTAATCTGCGTGGTAGTAAGCTTAATCAGCTTCTTTTGCTCTAAGTGCTGAAATGCCTCTACCGCCTCGCGCATGGTGTAGCCGGATTGCGCCGAAATATCTTCCCATTCTATGTCTTTTTTTCCGTGGGCATACATGGTGGCGAGCAGGTAAAGCTTAAGCTCTGCTTCGGTTAAATTTTTCATATCCTCACGAATGAATCCTTCAGTAAGAACAATGTTTCCACGGTATGCACCGTCTGTTTTAAACTTCATTGAAAAAAGAATCCCTTTCTTTGTTTTTCTATATTGTACCATAAAAATAACAAAAAGAAAAGAGGAAAATATTTTTTTAAAAAAATAAAAAAAAGTGTTGACAAATAATGGGAAGTGTGTTATACTAATTAGGCGTTGAAAATGAGGCGGCAGTAAACGTACGATAATGGGCTGTAGCCAAGGGGTAAGGCTCCAGATTTTGATTCTGGCATTCGTAGGTTCAAATCCTGCCAGCCCAGCCATACATGGACCACTAGCTCAGTTGGCAGAGCACATGACTTTTAATCATGTTGTCCGGGGTTCGACTCCCCGGTGGTTCACCAATCACGAATTCCGCACTATCAGTCAAAAATGGCTTGGTAGTGCGGTTTTTCATGTTTTTTAAATGAAATAAACTGAACGAAACCGTAATAAAACGAAGTGTTTAGTGGGGTCAAAATGGGGTCAAACTTTTTTGGCGTGTTATATTCTTTCCGGTTACAACCCGGTGTTGTAATCTAAAAAGAAAGAAGGTATGCACATGGCAACCCGTAAACGCATATACGCATCTCATGGCGAATTTTGGTAGGTTAAACTACAATCATACCGAAAAATGTCATACAAAGGAGAAAAACTATGAATCATCCATATAAAGATGCGTTAAAACCGTTCATCAGCCAACAGCTGACCGAATGTGCCAAAGAATTAAGTCTGACCCAAGAACAAATTGCAGAATTGCTGGAAATTGATACCCGTTCATATGTCTATCTGCAGGCAGGTGTGTATATGTGTAGCGCAACCACTTTGTTACTGTTTCTGACGCGCGTGTGTCCGAACCCCGAACAATTCCTTAAGGAAGCAAAAGAATACTTTGATAAATTCAAAAACGAGGCTTCTTTATGCCCATAATATAAGTGTGGCTTATATTTACAAGGAAGGGAAAGGGAAAATGAAAGAAACAACAGAAGAAAAACTTGCCTACCGTGAAGCAATGTCTGTGACCGACATACTCAACTGCGGTGCAAGCTTCGCGTATCCGATTTGCCCAAGGTGTCGCATTTCAATGAATCGCGAATATCAGGCATTTTGTGACAGATGCGGACAAAAGCTAAGTTGGAAACATTTTAGAATGTTCATAGAACTATAAAAAAATTAGGGGAGCATTGCGCTCCCCTTTTCTTTAATTTAAAAGCTTACTCCATGTATCCTTGCCAACAACGCCGTCAGCTGTAAGACCTTTTGCTTTCTGATATGCTTTCACAGCAGAATCCGTATCCGAACCAAAGTCCCCGTCTGCGCCTGATGCGCCACAGGAAATGCCGTTTAAGACAAGCAAGGTCTGCAAAGCCTTAACGGAGCTTCCCGAATCACCTTTTTCAAGCATGGGAAGGTTAACACTTACAGTCACATCTTCTGTTGCTTTACCCAAAACACCTTCGTAATCAGGTCTGAAGAATTTTGTTCCCGGCAAACTACTGTTATAGTATGTTTTCTTGCACACACCACCGCCATTGGCAATAATACCACTCGCACCGGAAGTGTTACCCTCGACGGTTCCAAATCTGTCACCGCTTACTTCCACAACAAATCCCGTGTGTACAAATGAGCCGTTTCTTTTAAAAACAGGAATATCACCGACTTGTGGATTCGCGTACAATCTAGACGATTTACCCATAGTAGGACAGTATGTGTACGGATAGTGCTCAAGCAATTTCTTGGTGTTATCTTTACCAAAAGCTTTATCAAAGCACCAAGTCACAAATACCGCACACCACGCCTGTCCCTGCAAACTCGGACACACATCTCTCCAATACTTGGTATAGTTTCCGCTACCCGCATTCGCCGTCTTACTGTCAAGATTTGCGTTGCTTCGTTTTTCGAGGTAACCAACCTCATTTTTTGCAATCGCAATCAATTTTTCAATATGCTTATTCATCGTACCCCTCCTTCTTCGGCTTAACATAGGTAAGAGCCTGCTTGCTGTCCGATGCACCGGCGGTAGTCGGATCAACTAAAATGCCGATAAACGATAACAGCTCAACAGCCATCAGCAACAGATTTACAACCGCGCTTTCTGAAATTTTAGGAACAATGCCGTAAAGCCCAAGGCAGGTATAAACAAACGATACCGCCATCGGCAAAGCCGCAACCCAGAACACCGGGTTTCTGAATCTTACCTTCCAGTTAATCTGCATAAAAATACCTCCTTTAAAATTGGTTATGTGCCTGCTTATTAATATGCTTTTCAATTTTTTCGATTGCCTCGGTCACGGGACCGTTGCACCCCTTTTCGGATAAACCTTTAAGACATGCCAACAATCCATACACCACAATGGTAAGCTCATTTTGCGTGCCTTCCTGGTCGCGGTTATGCTTATCCTCAAGAAGTTTAATCCGGTCTCTGAGTTGATTAATCTCTTCCTTCAGCTTGTCCCTTCCGCTTATCCACTTAAAAAGCTTCCAGACAAGGGTTACCACCGTGATAACCACCGTAAGCACACCGCCAAACAGAATAATTGTATTTAACGATATGTACATTACAACGTATCCTCCAATTCAGCCATAATTTTTTCGTATTCTTCTTTACTTATAAGGTGAAAAGAGCTTGGGTTCATACCTTCTCCAAGCCAAATTTTACTCGCATATACATCGTTCCCATTGGTATAAAGAAATCCGTCTGGTGCAACCAAATCAGCTCTACTTAATTCTCCCATATAAACTCCTCCTTATTCAACGTCTGAAAGTGCAAAAGTCCAGTTTTGCTTAGAAGCTTTCAAATCTTCCCACCATGTTGTTCCTCCGCTGATTGTTTCCATTGCATTACTGTTAAATGTTACGGTCTGCCCTTCGGCATCATTAGACAATGCAAAAACTATACTTTCTGCACTTTTTCTGCTCAAGGGACAAGTTCCGAAATCAATGCTTTTCCCGATTGTTCCGCCGATTCTAATTTCTATAAGACTTGTGCAGTTCAAAAAAGCATTGGTTGTTGTTGCACTTTCGGGAAATGTTAGGCTGTCAATGCTGACAAGACTTGTTGCATTAAAAAACATACCCTGAATAGAAGTTGCTTTTTCCAGAACAATTTCAGGCACTCTGGTAATTAACGAATACTGGAAGAAGTTACTTACGGTCAAAGCATTTTTGCAATCAAGTTTTGTTCCGTATTTTTCAAGAATGCCTTTTAAATCAGTTACTCCCGAGTAAGAAAAAACATTTGATGCATTTCTTGATGAAGGCATCACAACATCGGTGTAAGGCGTAAAAGTGTCGTCGTTCCAGCCTTTTCCCGCAAAGCCGTATGTAAATGCACTTTCGTTAAGTGCATCTATGTGTTCACTCCACTTTTTTCGCCTCTCCGCCTCGCAACCCGCATCAAAAACCTCTGCCTGCTTTTCGGCAAATTCAGAAGGCTTAATTATATCGGTTTCTCCTGTCTTTTCGCGAATAGCATCCGCAATCTCCTTAAATTTTTCCTGCTGAACACTCATACACCCACCTCCCAGCTGTCAAGAATAGCTTGCTGAATGGACGCGTCTGTGTACGCATTTGCTTTTGTCTTTGTATAATAGGTGATGCTCACAATGCCACTTTCGCAAACATCCGTACTCGAAATAATATTTTTTACATCGGACCTGTTTTCAAATCCTGTGAACACAATTTCTTGTGTTAAACCATCCGCATAAAAATACTCAAATCTACCCTTTGCATCTTCAGGATGTAACTCAGTCGGCACATCTTTACCCCACAAGTAAATATATGAGGTGTCAGACCCTGTAAGTGTTTCATTCCATATGATGGTAGCGGATTTAACACCGACGCAATCGTCAGGTAATTCATAAACACCGCCAGTTAAACGTTCAGGAAGAACAATCGTTTTTTCACCGTCAGCATATTTTTTAGCATCATCAAGTTTTTCATCCGCATACAATTTTGCAGAACTTAATGTTTTAGAAACTTTGTCGTCCACATATTCCTTAACACTTACATCACTTTTGGTAAACCAAGTGTAATTAACGAACACATAATCTGAATTACCATTGCCGGCTCTGATTTCAACAACAGCTTTTCCTTCATTTTTATTAAAAACAACAGGCATTGAAACTTCTTCTGCTCCGATTATAAAATTTGACCCATCAGCATAATAAAACTCAACGGAACAAGCGTCATGTGCCTCGTCATCAACGGTTTCCGGGTCTTCGTATAATGTCACTTTTGAAATAAATATAGGATTTAACGAAAAATCAAGAACATATTTAGAATCAGACACATCAATATCCACAGTAGTCTCGTGTTTAATGCTTGTATCACCAACTTTGTTGTCGGTATACGTTTCTGCATAATCAAAAGCAGGTTTCAGCAAATCATTTGCGCTTTCCCATTTATTCTCCGCGAGCACGCCGTAGTAAGGATACGTTTCTTTAAACGTCTCAAGTGTAAATGCAGTTGTATCTGTGTCTGGTGCATAAAGTTCTAATTCTTTCACATCGCCAGTCAGCGCAACAAAAACAGTACAAATAAGTTTTTCGTCAGTGCTTGGATTAAAGAAAACGTACTTATTTTTCGCACTAATATCTACCGTCAAATCACCTGATACCGTCAAATTAATGTAACCAGAATCCTGTGTGTCAAGCTCTGTAATTTCATCCGTACTTACATAATGCTGTGCACAAACCAAAACGGCCTTTCCTTCAATCTCACAAGCAGGAAATGATTTTTCTAATTTTTCAACACAGCCGTCTGTGTACATTTTCGATTCCGAAACCGCTTCTAGCTTACTCGAGTTTATCTTTTCGTTAAGCTCCTGATTCATTTGACTGATATTCACAAGAATCTGTGTCAGAACGCCCGTATTTGTGCCTGCTGCGATTGCATCCGCTCCGTTTGGTTTCTCTACTTTAAACAGCAGCTCGTTTGTTGTAAGACAGCTCCCGTCGGGAGAAACAACAGCAGTTCGAACTGTAAGGTCCCCTACTACCGAGTGCATCTCGTTTTCCATAACGTAAGTAGCACGATTGCCAAAGCACCTTCCGAGACCTAAAAGCTTCTTGCCGTCCGCACGAAACGCCGTCACCTCAAACGAGCAGTTGCTGATATCCTCCGGAGCTGTAAGTACAATTTCATACGCATTTACATCATCCGAAACAAGCGGAAACGCAAAAAACGGAAACTGATGTTTGGCCGTATGAATCTGGTATTGTCTTTTCATCTTTTTCCTCCTTACACTGCAAAAATTTCTATAGTTTGCTTCATGGCATACTCTTTGGCTTTTTCTGTTTGGTAATAGCAGTTAAGCTTCAAATTATAAAGCCCGTCTTTTTCACCAATTGTCGCCGAAACGGAATAGCCGTTGCCCCCTTCGCTTCCTTGACAAAGCACAAAACTTGTACCTTGTCTGACTTCTACCACTTCAGCACCACCGGCATGTACAGTTCCGACCGATGCATAGAATTGGCTGTAATCGTTCAAATCCAGTTTCAGCAAGCTTCTCGCGCTTTCATCTTCATCATAAACATAAATAAACATCTGATTGTACGAACCAACTTTTAACGAAAGTTGAAACGCGCCAACGTTTTCGGTAATCTTCAGCTTTGCATATCCCGGTAGTCCCCAACTGCTTGCATATTTAGAGGCAACGTTGGTGCTTTTTGCGTATTTTCTTTTATTCGTTAAAACACCACTTGCCGAAATTTCAGCCAGCGGTACGTAAAAAAGACCGTCGTCCGTGCTGTCTGAAAAGGAGGCTGTCGCTGCCACCACTTTGCAGGTGTTCAGCTTTGTGTTTGCACATAGGGCAACATAGTTTTTTACCCCAGAAGTAATTGCTACTGTCTCCGTACCGGTTACTTCCGCAATCATCCCATTTGCGAAAATAGCTTTTCCGGGCTTCACATGTGCAATGCTCCCCACTACACTTACCTGCAACGAATTGTCTGTATCCGGCAGAACACCCTCTCCAATATTATTGTAGCAAATGTCGTTCAACTTGGACACATAATACGAATCGCCGTCTGAAAACGGTTCTGCAACACCCGAAAACCCAATAAGTGTTTTTACAAGCCCGTTCAGATCATCCGCTCCAACCTCCTGGTTGTCCATAAAAGAACATTTAATCATCCAAAACCACCTCCGTTAAAATTGGTTTTTCATTATAACTCTGCTCCTGCCACCAGTTAACCGCTGACACGAGCTTTTTCACCGTAACACCGACCCCGTTTTGTACGCGGATAATGTCGCCGATGTTATAATCCACACCACACTGTATGCTTTCGGTCTCGCAGGTAACATCAGCCGTAGCGGTAAATGTTTTCAGCTCGTTCAGAGCCTCTTTGTCTGTGGTTGCGGTTAGCACTACATCACGACGATGCAGTCCGTGCGCGCCGTTTGAAATGTACCGCCATTCCTTTTCGGTCACAGTCTCCATAATCGGTTGCCCCGTTTCGTCTTCTACAACGTTTCCCTCTTCGTCAACCTTTTTCCGAACCTTCTCAACATCCACAACATACCATCCACCGCGCGCCAACGTCTTGTTATCGTAGGTCGTAACAAAGGTGTGTGCGTTCAGATTATTGGTTGACAGCATCAAACCGTTTTCGCTTGGTTTCTTCAATGCAAAAGAAAAAACTTTGCTCTCAAAGTCGATTTTGATTTCATAGCCCCATCCGAACTGATTCAAAAGCTCAGTCAGCCACGCATCTAATGGTGTGTAGTTGTTCTTCGGATACGAAATTGTTTCCGTAAAGCCCTGCTCTGCAGGCATAGTCAACCAGGGCGCGTCCGTGTTCACAATATTTACCGTCGACAAAATAAGCTGTTCAGCGTTTTTTTCTCCCTCTGCCTCGTCCGCAGGCACAACATAATTCTTAAGCAACCCGTTTAAATGCATTCCATACAAATGACATTCCGTGTCTGACCATTGATATCCCGTAAGAAACCCTTGAAAGTCGCCCCACTTAACGAACAGCTCGTTTTGATTCTGTTCTACAACCGTTTTTAGTATTTCGTCGGCAAAAACAATCTCAAAACTGCCGTTCCCGTTAAAGTCCTGCTGAACATTGCAGGATGTGTAACCGATTTTATAGGACCATTGCGGCAGGATGTGCAAAAGGTTTAAATCAAAATCATAAAAACGTATATCCAAAAACACACCTCCTAAAATACCGCCGAAACATATTCGCTGTGATAGGTCAAATACACAGTAATATCCTGACCTGCATTACGGTTCAGCGCATAAATCGTGTTTTTCCCGGGCTTTAACATAAAATCCGAAAGAACAGTACTGTCCGAAATGTAATTGGTCAGCACGTCACCTTTGTTATTGGTTATCCTTCGGTTCGGCAGGTCGATTCTAACCACCTCTCCGATTTCGGGCGTGTACTGAAAATCAATTTCTGCGCCGGTGATTTCGTTTTTCAGATAAATTCCCGAATCCAGAGAAAGCACCGCCGCATCCGCAACCCCGTTTGCAACATAAATTATGGGATATACATTCTTTTCTCCTCTCAGCTCTACTTCTGCAGTAGTACGACGTTCGGTAAAAACCGCAGGCAATTGAAAAGTATACGTTGCGTCCTCACCGTTGTTTATCATGTCAACGCGTTCAAACACATACACCGTTGTTTCTTCCACATCCGAAAAATACGGGTAATCTGCCTGGAATTGCAGAACAAAATTATAAAGGTCACCCTTACCAACCTTGGTAAAGCCTTCGGACGTAATCATTCTGCATTCGATTTTCTTTGACCCGGTGACAAAATCAAGAACCAAGGTACCGGGATGATACAAAATGCTGTACATATTCTGCACATCAAACGATGTACCGTGAAAAGTGCCGGAAATGGTAAGTGTTCGTTGTATATCCCGAATATCGGTTGTCACACACCCCGGCGCTTTTGAAAACACTTTACTTTGCGCTTCCTGGTCAGGCGGTTTAAACCCCACCAACGCAGTGACGTTTAAAGGGAGCCCGCTTAAAGCACTGGCTCCCATATGAATTTCACCATATTCGTTTTTGTATGTAATTTTAAGCATGTTTACCTCCAGTTCCTGAGCCGTTTTTGTGTTTCGGCATTCTGAATGGTCTGCATCTGTCGCGCTGTACTTTCACCCTCTGCAGATTGCAGAACGTATGTGGGCGCATAAGTTGTGCCGCCTGCTAAAGTGCTTTGGTGCATGTACTCATGTCGCATACCTGAGAATCCATACACATCGTCAAGCACATCTGAAACATTTTTGACAATCTCTGTAAGCTTTCCGGCAAAACCCTCTGCGAACTGCTCCCCGGAATCCTCGCCGATAGCAAAGAATTTCTCAGGAAGCTTAACACCCGCTTCTTCCTGCACCGCATCAATCAAATCCTGACTTGCTTCAACAACTTCTGCGCCATAAAGCTCAGCCGTTACACTTCTTATTGCTCTTTCCTTTTCCTCAAACGCCTTTACATATGCATTTAAAGCCTCGTCATCATAAGCAAGAAGTGCGTCCGTAAATGCCAGACCGTCTTTTACGGACATATCCCTCAGCATACCAAACAGATCTGCAGGCACTTTACCTTTAAGCTTTATAAGGTTATCTGCATACCGCTGAATGTCTGCCGTCTGCGCATTCAAGTCGGCAGGTGCAATGCCTTTTACCGCTTTTTCGGTAAGTGTTCTGCCATCTTCGGACCATTGATATTCAACACCGATAATAGCATCGCTGTCATATAATCCACCCACATCCGAAAGCTTTTCGGAAAAGTCTTTTGCTTCGTCCAGAACGTCGCTTAAAACCTCTTGGGCTTTTTCTCTCGCTTCCTCCGCTTTCTCAATGGCATCCTCTTTCAGCTGTTCATGGTAATCAAATATTTCTTCAGTGTAATCAAACCATTCGTCACTACCAACTTTAAAATATTTATCACGGATAGCCTCAAGACTTGCGTAATACTCCGCGTCAGAAATAATTCCGAACCTGTGCGAACGGTCTAAAATCTCCCGCTCACTCTGAATCTGTTCTTCCAGAGCGTTTTCGGTATATTCATAAATAGAATCGGTTGCATCAAACCACTCTTTTGTACCTGCGGTTAAGTATTCATCTCTGTACTTTGCAATTCCCTCATAGTATTCCTGCTGTGTGATTACACCATATTGCAATTGCTTGTCCAGAGATTCCTTAAACGAATTAAACCGTTTGGTGTTTTCTTCGTCGTTTTCAGGCAACCCGTTTTTAAAGCCTTTGGCAAATACCGAAGCAACAGAATCCTGCACACCCTTTGCAAGCTCGTTGTTAAAAGCAATTAACGAACCCCTTGCAAGTGTCGCTGATGCACCATTTACACCGTCAGCCGATTTATTTAAACCGATGACAAAGCCTTCACCAAAATACTTACCGCTCTTTATAGTCTCTTTTGCAGGAGATTGTTCGCCGATAGCCGAGCTTAAGCTGTTTTTTGCTCCACGCCCCATATTGTACGCTGTTGCATTTACAGTAGACATCATGGCTCGCATACCGTTAATAAAGCCTTGAGCGAAATTTGTACCACTCGAATAGGTGTTCATATTTAGCTTGGTTTTTGAATTATTAGCAATCGTTCCCGATGCGCTGACGGCCAAAGGACCTTTTGCCTGAATACCGCTTGCAAAAGTCTGTATCGCACCTTCGCCTTCACCGCTTATATCTATGGTTAAACCGTTTTTTGTAGCATTTTGAACCGACACCCACGCTCCGACAATGTTACCAACATTAGACGAAATACCATTTGCATAACTCCATGTTGCCGCCATACCATACGGTGCCATGCTCACACTGCCAAAGCCTGCACCGGCATTTTCTGCTACCGCCACTGATGCACTCTGTGCCTCACCTGCACCTGCTGAAATACTGCCTGCAAATTCGTTAACCGCTTTACTTCCGGCATCTGCGCCATCCACACTGTTTAAATCATCTTCAACAGTCTGCTTGACATCGTTAGAAGCTTTGTCGACCTCGCCTTTGCCATCTGAAATACTGTCCGCATATTCGGCTACTACCTTGTCAGCAGCCCCGGCACTGTCTACACTTTCAAGAGACTCTCCAACACCATCAGCTATTGCGTCTGACGCACCTACAGGGATGCCGCGTAACCGAAAAACATTATCGCCAAAATTCTGCGCCAAACTTTCTGCCGCATTCATACCCTTGTCTTTGTTTAACACTTCCCAACGTGTTAATTCATATACGGCAAGTTCATACAGTTGCCTATAATTGTCAACCATCTCTTGTGTTACACCGGGCATGCCATTTGCGAAAGCCTCCTCAACTGCTGTAAGACTTTTTTCGAAACTCAAGACTTGACTTTGTAAACTTGATTTTGTGCTTACCTCTGCAGTTTTAAAAGAGTTGTTTATCCTTAAGAATGCCTCTTCTATTTTATCCGCTTCGCCGGACGCAACAGCCCCCAACAAGAATTCAAAGTTTTCCTGAATATTTTGGTTTTCTTGCAGAGCATTACTCGCTTTTACAACTTCTCCGTCAGCCTTTTTCAGGTTTGAATAAAGTTCTTCAAAAGTACCAGTTGTTGCCTTGGTTGCTATACCAGTGTTTGTCAACAATGCAGAAAACTTTTCAAAACTCAAGGAACCATTTTCGTATTCCTTTACGACATCCGGAATTTTTTCTCTTGCGTCATCTAACACTTTATTGACAGCATCCTGAGCTTTTTTTCTATTAATTGTTGCTTCGGTTAAATTTTGTTGTGCCTCCGCCTCTTCTTTAATAGCTTTATTATAATCTTCCTGATAACCGGAAAGTAACGCCTCCTGCTTTTTCGCCTCAATCAAGGAATATATATTGTCAATAATCGCCTGCTTACCTTGTGCAACCATGCTGTCTAAGGTAATTTCAGTACCCAGTGCATCCGACAGAATACCTGTAATGGCGTTTGCTCTGTCCTCGTAGCCCTCTTTCACATTACCGTTGGCATCCACAAGGCTGTCAAGCTCTTCCACAAGTGATTCGTAATGTCCATATTCCGATTCGATTTCCGAAACAGCTTTTTTGCGCGCCTCTCTGGCCTGCTCATAAGCCTTTCGATTTTCTTCGACCCTGGCGGTCAGCTCATCGATTTCCTCCGCAAGCAGGTCTGCCTCGCTTTTTTCGTCCTCCATGCATAAGGTAAATACCGCAATCGCCGCAGTTACGGCTACAACCGCCGCCAACAACAACCCCAAGGGATTTGCCGACATTGCGCCGTTCCAAAGCATCTGAGCTTTCGTGGCAAGCCCCACAGCAGCGGTTTTCAGAGTAATCTGCCCCGTACACAAGCCAACAAGTGTCTGGAACAAAGTCAGACCGCCGTTCGAAGCAACCAACGTCAACGCGTGTGCCGATTCCATTGCAGTAAGCGCAGTAGTTGCCGCCGTCCATGCTGTAGTTACCGTTGTCGTGATTGCTCCAATTGCATTATACGCTTTAACCGCCGCAACCGAACCTATTACAGCAGTAGCCAAAGCTGTAAAATTGCTGATTACAAAAGAAAGAGCACCGCCAAGCGCTCCGTCAGATAAACTTGCGGAAATTCCTGCAATTGCCGTATTCACATCCTTTAACAAATCTGTAAAAGCACCATCCAAGGAGTTATATGCGGTTATAGCAAGATTCTTAAGGCCTTCCTTCATAATGGCTGACTGACCTGCAGCGGTATTCGCCATTGTTTCAAATCCCTTTTCAACAAGCCCAGCGGTATTATTCATCGCCTCTAAGTTAGAGGTGAAAGTTTTTCCTTCCTGGTTCATGATAGAAAGAGCCGCTTTACCTGCTTCAATGGAAGAAAACATATCTACCATTGACACGCCACTCTCGTCAGCTGCTTTTTGCAAAAGCGCTAACACATCGTTTAGCTCTGCACCGCTTTCCATCATTTCAAGGAAACTCTTCCCAGCATATTCTGTTCCCTCTGCAGCTGCCTTTAAATTGTCAGAAGCTATTGTGCCACTTTTCCCGAGTTCAGCTATCAAACTGTTCAACTGTGTGGTAGCCTGAGCAGTAGGAGTACCTTGCGCCGTCATTGTAGCAAGTGCCGCACCTACGTTTTCAAAAGAAACTTTAAACGCTGCCGCTGTTGGTGTAACTTGTGCCAAAGATGCACCGAGTTCTCCTACTGTCGTGATACCTTTGTTTTGCGTTTGAATCAGTATACCCTGAATTCGTTCCGTTTCAGAAACATCCAGACCATATGCATTAAGGGTTTTAGCTGTTGCAGCAATTGCTGTATCCGTATCTGTAAAACCAGCCATCGCAAGCTTTGCAGATTGTTCCAGCATGTCAAGCGCTCCCGCCATATCTTCTGTAACCGGAACACCGGCAGACAGTGCAGAATAAAGACCTTCGTTGAGCTCGGTTGCCGCAACACCGACACTTGCAGAAAGTGAAAGCATTTTTTTATTTAAGTTTTCTGTATCTACTGCAACGTCTCCAAAAAGTGTAGATGCCTTTGCCGCACTTTGTTCGAATTCGGAACCAAATTTCACAACCGAGGCAGCTGCAGCAGCTACAGCTACACCAACAGCTGCAAAACTTTTCTTTGCGGTTTCGCCGGCACGTTTAAGCGATTCATTAAATTCCTTGTCATCGCCGGTGATTTTTACTTTTACCTGATCTGCCATGTTTTTCACCCTTTCTATTGTGAAAATCTCTGGCACTCAATTTAAAAATCACTGGCACTCGATTTTAATTTCAAAATTATGTCTGCACTTGGGGTTTTTGCATTTCACCCACAACCCCTTGCAGTTTGCTTTCTTTTCATAAAAAATCGGCATTTTATAGCCACATTTCGGGCATCTTATTTTTTCAATACAAAACACCCCCTACTTAAACAACGAATTGAAGTCCTCCAGCTCCTTCTTTTCCTTTTCCGAAAGCACCTCTGGCAAAGCATACAAGGCTTTCAGGCGCAAAAGCTCCTTGTTATCTCCGTTGTAACCGCGATAGCCCATTATTTTGGATATATAGTGCTTTTCTTCCAGGCTCTGGAACTCCAACAAAAATTCCCACCAATGAAAAGCTTCTTTTCTTCGGTAGGAAAGGTCAATTCCGGACTGATTCCGGATAGCAAGTATTATCATGTTTAAATCATACGCGAAGGAAAAGGTTCGTGACCGTTCACGTTCCTCGCTGCCACCGCCAAAGCTTTGCACATCCGCTTTCGGATACCCCTTGTAAAACTCTAAAACCGCGCGAAAAATAGCATCCGCAGGCTCGTTTGGTATGGTATCGAAAATCAGCTTGCAGATTTCCACAATCTGAAGTACCACATCCTTCGGGTCCTCGTCCTCTGAAAGCGCAAGCTCGGTTTTTTCCAGAATTTCCGAAACCAAAATCCAAACCTTAAAATCATATTTTACGGGGTACGCCGTACCGTTGATGGTTAAATGCTTCGGCGGTGGTGTAGTGGCAAGGTTAATCATTTTTTACCCTTGACGGAAGCTTTCTTCGCTCTCTGATTGTAAGAGGCGTTAAAATCTTCCAATTCCTTCGTGATTGTGGTGGTCACCTGCTCAAATACCAAAAGCGCGGTTTTCACATTCACACTTTCACCGAAAATGATTCTGTGCGCGCCCTCGCCAAACAGCGCGTCCAAAAAGATAAAAACAGATTTGCATTCCTTTCGGATGCGTTCTGCCACAGTATCTGTTGGTTTGATTTCGTCCCCTCTTTTAATGACTGCATCCAGCTCGTTCTGATAAAGCTCTGCGCTGTCTGCTTCAAAAGGGTCAAATGTAAACGCGTGTTCGTTAAATTCAAATTTCGCCATTTTCAATATCCTCCACATTCATCAGGGTTTCTTCATAAGCCTCAGGCTCGTCTTCCGTTTCACCGACCGCAGCGGATGCTACGGCCGGCTGGGTCAGTCCTGCACTTTCACAACGGTAAAGGTCGGCACACCCTCTGCAACGGTTGCTTCGCCTTTTTCGATAGAACCGCCAAAGTTGATATCAAAGGTAATCTTTTCGTCAACCGTGTTGAAATTCTTCAGCACAATGGTAGCCAGGCTCTTCCACGCCTTAAACTTCGGTGCTTCATCTGTACCGATGTTACCCGCAAATACGATCAGCACTTCTCTCTGGGTCTTTGTACCCACGGGCAGATTGTAGAACATATCATAAAGATAGTCAAACGCAGGGTCACCGTGATATGCTGCAAGCTCCTGCGGAAGAGTGGGCTTGTAATAGGTAACTTCATCGGTAGGATTTTCATCCTCGATGTAGTCATTGGTTACGGTGTTTGCATTCACCGCTAAATCAAAAATGGTCGATTTGCCGATTCTGCCCCAGTTCGGGTCGCTTCCTTCTGTAGCAATGTTCATAAAAGGAATTGTTTGAAACTTTTTTAACTTTTTCATAAATTTACTCTCCTTCATAAAAATAGTTTATTCGGATAGAAAACATAAACTTAGCGCCGTTTTCATCCATGCCTGCAAGTCCGCCGTTCTCAAAAGGCAGAACTTCCATTTTGTTAATTACAGAACCACCCGGAAATTCCGGATAATTCCCCTTTTCTCCCTGCTCGTCAATCCACGAAGCAACCCGTTGCACCCCCTGATAATGCTCCACATTCTCCTTGGAGTTTGGGTTTTCGGTGTAAGGTACAAACTGAATAATGGTAAAGGTATATATTTTGTCACCGCTACCGTCAATGTAGGGCATCCCCTCGTCCCATTCGTCGTTATACCCCGTTTCCGGATAGAGCACCGTGTCTCCGTTTTTCGGGTCTCCGAAGATAAAGAACAGGTCTTTGATGTACGGGCAAGTCAGAAGCCAGTCCATCAGCTTTTCGCTTTTGTCGTTTTGCATCACAGAACGCCTCCCGAATCAATCAAATTCTGCATAAACCGAATCAGCTTCGGCAACTGTACAGGTCTTGCGACTTTATCCCAGTTGGCACAAGCCTTCGGGTGTTTGTCTTTTTTTATCAAAAGACTTTTCCCGGTGTAATGCTTACGCACTCCCTTTGGAGAAAAAAAGCCCACAAGCTGACCGTTTTTAGTAATTGGATAAGACGGTCCCATTGCTTTACCTTTGTAAATGTAATGTGCGTGTGGTGCTTTGTATGTAATCTCCTTCGGCACAATCGTAACCGTCTTGGAAAGCACGCCCGTTTCCATCGGTACATACGGTTCAAGCAGCTTCCAGTATTCATTCGTAGCAGGAAGCCACAACGCATTAGAGCGAATCCGCTTCATGTGCTTCGGAATATCAATCCTGGTTTCCACTTTTACATGAAATCCCATGGCTTACACCCCCGTAACCTTAACATGCTTTGCAAAAGGGATTTTATCATTGATTTTGATTTGCTTTACAAAGAAACAGCTCGGCTTATATCTTGTCGCAATATCTGTTATGCGACTGCCTGCACTGTCCGCAACAGTATCCGAAACCGTACCAAGCACAACCAAATCAAGCTCTCCCACAACTGTTCCAAGCGGAAGTCTGGCTATGTATTGGTTATCAGAAACCAACTGCTCCCCGCTGATTTTCAGCCCGTCAAGTGCAGAGAAAAACGCGTTTTCCACAACAGCCCGCACATACTGCACAACCGTTCTTCCGTTTGCATCCTGCTCGCTGATTCTGTGATATAGAGTTATCGTGTCGTTAAAGGTGGGCGCTGTTTTCACGCATCACACCCCCGATACAAAAGCGGTGTACCGTCTGCCGTTTCAAGTCTTGCGCACACATCAAAAATCATTTGGTCAATGCTTGCACTCACGTCCGCGTAAGAGATTCCGGCATAGTTTACAGATACGCCGTCATTGGAATAAGAGGTCGCGTGCTGACCCGTTTCCATCTCTTCCAGAACCGAAAAAAGCGGAATTAAATCCGAAACCAGAAAGACTATTTCCTCCGGCACCATCTCCATGCACTTTAAACGGTTAAGGGTCAGGTGGTCAATGCGCCATCTCGCTTTTCGTTCCAGGCGGCAAAAGGCGGCTTCCTGTAAAGTGCCGCCCTGCTCGGTGTATTCTTCATACGTTAAATACATAAGCCGCCCTCCTTACTTTTTAGGCTGTTCGGATTTGTTGTTCTTTTCCGCTTTGCCGTCAGCCTTTTTAGGCTGTTCGGATTTCGGAAATGTTAAACCGATTGTTTTCATAAAATCCTCTCCTTACGCCTTATGATGCAGATACACGCCTGCAGCCTTGTTTTCATACGCATCATTCAGACCGTATGCACGATAGAAATATTTCCAACCGTCGGAAGTCTGGTTTTCCTGAGGCGAAATAATCTTATTCACAACGTGCTTGGTAAACTGAATGATGGCAGGCTTATGGATAACCATAAAGTTGATGTCCTTCGCATCGGAATTTTTAGCATAACCGCCGATTTCTTCGCCGGTAGATTTACCGTCTTTTAAATCAATTGCGGTGTAGAATCTGCTCTGCGGTACTTCAACAATCTGCGAGAACTTATTCAGCACTTCCTTGGATTTTGTGGTATCCATATCCGCAATCACGCCTCTTAATGTCGGTGTGATAAACAGGATTCTGTTTTCTACAGGCACTTCATCCTCGTCCATTTTAGTTGCAGCTGCACGAAGCGCAGCAATGACCTCTTCGCCTGTTGCAAGTGTACCGCTTGCCTTGGAAATGTTTTCAAGACCTGCATATGCTGCAAAACGGATAGCATCCATTTCGGGGACAACCTTGGTACGGATAAATTCCGCGGACAAAGAACCGAACGCAATACCTGCAGATTCTTCGTTATCCATTGCATCCACCGTAAAGGCTCTGCCACGGTCATAGTTAAACTTCACGGTTTCGTGTTCAATGCTCACGTTGCCGTCCACATAACCGCCGTTTCGGTCATAATCCGCAAGACCGTCCATCTGGATTTTCGGAATTACGATTTCGTTCGCATTTACGCCTGCACGCACAAGTGCGCCGTTAATATCCAAAACCGCAGTCTTTGCACTGGTTTTGTACACTTCATCCAAAAGTGCAATATACTTTTTAAACTTCATAATGTTGTTCGGCATAGTTTATACCCCTTTCATTTTTGTATAGGAGGCAAGCCCATAACAGCACGTGCAGCGTTTTCGTCCGCAACACCTTCACCGCCCGAACCCATGCCGGGAATATCAATAGGCGGATTTTCTGAAGCAAAAATACCATCGCGGTCTTTCGTCAGCGCGCTGTAAATGTCACTGTCCCCTTTGCTTTTATTTTCTTCCTTTTCGATAGCTTCTTTAAACTCTTCAAAGATGCCTTTTTTCGTAAGCTCGTTCACAAACTTACCTTCTCCGATGACCGATTCAAAGCGTGTAAGGATTTCCTGTTCCTTCGCCTGCTTTTCATCCTCGGCTTTGCGGTCCGAAATCTGCTTTTCAAGCTCCTCGATTTTCTTGTTCAAGCCACCAGCATCAACCTTTTTAAGCTCTGTCACCTCGTCTTCAAGGCTTTTCAGCTTGCCGTTTGCCTCTGAAAGCTTTTTTTCGGATTCCTCGAGCTTTTTCTTTTCCGCATCGATTTCCTTACCGCGTTCGGCAAAAATCTTTTCTGCCGTTTCCTTGTCAAGGCCTAAGCCTTCCAGAAATTCCTTTGTGATTGCCATATACAATCCCCTTTCGTATTAAGATTTTTTTAAGTGGAGCTCTGCCCACTACGAAACTGACCCCTTTTAAGCCCGGTCCCGGCTGTTTTGGAATATAAAAAAGTACCTGTAATTTCTTACAAGTACTTAGTTATCGTATTTACTTTTAT
>JAFQQW010000068.1 GCA_017410375.1 Clostridia bacterium
AAACGCGAGTATAAAGGCAAACAAAGTTTGTACAAACTTACAAGAACGACACCAAATGAAGAAAACACGCAAAGTTTTGCGTGTTTTCTTTTGATAAATGCGTTTTTGCTATGAACAAACTTCGCCTCTCGACGTACCTTTTTTGTACGCCTTCGGGTAACCCCAAACCGCGCTATACTGCGGTTTGGGCTCAGTTTGTCCATTCCAAACATTTTTTCCTATTCCCTAAAAAGGGCTGTAATAAATTTACAGCCCCTTTTTTGTTGGAAATGGTATGGAAAATATATTGCGTTTTTGGGGAAAATGTGATATACTTTTTATATATGTGTAAAAAGGGGAAATCCATGGAAAAATTATTGATTTTAGATGGAAACAGCATTATCAACCGTGCCTTTTACGGGGTTCGTCTCTTAAGCAACGGAAAGGGGCAGTATACCAACGGGGTATACGGCTTTTTGAACATATTTTTGAAAATTTTAGAAGAGACCGAATATACCTATCAGGCGGTGGCGTTTGACTTAAAAGCGCCTACCTTCCGTCATAAAATGTTTGACGGCTATAAGGCACAGCGAAAGGGCATGCCCGAAGAGCTTGCTGAACAGATGCCGTATCTTAAGAATATTTTAAAGCTGATGGGAATTCCCATTTTAGAGCTGGAGGGTTATGAGGCAGACGACATTATCGGCACCGTTTCTAAAATGTGTGAGCAGAAAAATACCGAATGTGTGATTTTAACGGGTGATAAGGACGACTTACAGCTAGCCTCTGACCTTGTGACAGTGCGTCTGGTGGTCACCAAAGGCGGAAACACCGAAACCAACGATTTTGACGGTAAAGCGGTACTGGAAAAAATGTCTGTAACGCCTGAGGCATTTATTGATGTAAAGGCGCTGATGGGAGACACCTCCGACAACATTCCGGGCGTGCCGGGTATCGGTGAAAAAACCGCTTTTTCTCTGATAGCCGAGTATGGCTCGCTGGATGGAGTGTACGAACATATCGAAGATTTTAAAGGCGCGAAAAAAGAAAAATTGATTGCAGGCAAGGATTCTGCATACATGAGCAAAACCTTAGCAACCATCGTGCGGGATGTGCCGTTAAACAAAACACTTGAGGATTTAAAGCCCGAAGAGGCAGACAAGGGTAAGCTTTTTGACTACCTCAACGAACTGGAATTAAAAAGCATCATTTCCCGTTTAAGCCTTTCGGCACAGGAGAACGCCACTACTCTTTATACGGCAGAAACGAAAGAAATTGCTTCTCCCGAAGAGCTGAATGGTTTGATTTCGGAAAAGGTATTTTATACTTTGGAATGGGAAGACGGCTTTATTACAAAGCTTTTGATTGCAGGAGAGAATAAGGTTTATACCCTTTCCTTTGCCTTTGCGGCAGAGGTGATGCCCTATTTGCCTGCCCTGAAAAAGCTGTTTGAACAGACCGAAAAGGTATCTGTTAACATCAAAGAGCAGATTGTATTTTTAAAAGAGAATTTAGATATTCAATACAGCGAAAACGCGTTTGATATTGCCCTTGCGGCATATATCTCCAAATCCTCCGAGCAGAGCTATGCTTTAGCTGACCTTGCGAGCCGTTACTTAAACAAAACGGTGGCAGAGGAAGTAAGTGAAGTGGCACTCATGCCCGAAATTTACGAATGCTTAAAGGCGGAGCTTACCGAAAACGGACAGGATGAACTGTTTTACGGTATGGAAATGCCTCTTGCCTTTGTGCTTGCGGACATGGAAATTGAGGGCTTTAAGGTAGACCGGGACAGTCTTTCGGCATTTTCAAAGCTTCTTTCTGAAAATATCGACAGCCTGCAAAAGGAAATTTATGCATTGGCAGGCAAAGAATTTAATATCAATTCACCCAAGCAGTTGGGCGTTGTGCTTTTTGAGGATTTGAATCTTCCGGTTATCAAAAAAACCAAAAGCGGATACAGCACCAACGCAGATGTTTTGGAAAAGCTTCGGGGTGCCCATGAAATTATTGATAAAATAACCGATTATCGTACCTATACAAAATTAAAATCCACCTATGCAGACGGGTTGTATCAGGTCATCCGTCCCGAAACGGGCAAAATTCATTCGTCCTTTAACCAGACCGTAACCGCCACCGGCAGAATCAGCTCTACCGAGCCGAATCTGCAGAACATTCCGGTGCGCATCGAGTTGGGCAGACAAATCCGTAAAATGTTTATCGCATCGGATGCAGACCATATTTTGGTGGACGCAGACTACTCGCAGATTGAGCTTCGTGTGCTGGCACATATTGCAAACGACAAAACCATGCAGGAGGCGTTTTTAAATAACGTGGATATTCATGCGGTCACTGCATCCCAGGTGTTCCATGTACCTCTTGATGAAGTCACCCCTGCCATGCGTACCCGTGCCAAGGCGGTAAACTTTGGCATTGTGTATGGTATCAGCGAATTTTCTCTGGCGCAGGACATTCATGTAACCCGAAAAGAAGCGGCGGCATACATGGAACGTTATTTTGAAACCTACAGCGGTATCGCAAAATACATGAAGGAAACGGTTGCCTTTGCAAAGGAACACGGCTATGTAAAAACCTTAACGGGCAGACGCCGTTACATTCCCGAAATCAAGGCATCCAATTTCAATCTTCGCTCCTTTGGTGAGCGGGTTGCCATGAACGCCCCCATTCAGGGCTATGCGGCAGACATCATCAAAATCGCGATGGTTAAGGTGCACAACCGCTTAAAAGAAGAGGGCCTTTCCTCTAAGCTGATTCTGCAGGTGCATGACGAACTGATTATTGATGCACTAAAATGCGAAGAAGAACAGGTAAAGAAAATTCTGAGAGAAGAAATGGAGAAAGCGGCAATACTTTCCATTCCTCTTACAGTGGAAATGAAATCCGGAAACAGTTGGTACGAAACCAAATAAAAGGAGCAGTTTAATTTATGATTATCGGACTTACCGGCGGCAGCGGTGCCGGGAAAAGTAAAATCAGCAGTTGGTTTAAGGAACATGGCTATAAGGTCATAGACGGCGATCAGCTGTCCCGGGAGCTTTGTAAAAAGGGTCAGCCCACTTTGCAAAAAATCGTTGATACCTTCGGGCAAGACTATTTAACGGAATCGGGCGAGCTTGACCGTAAAAAGCTGGGCGGACTGGTGTTTACTGACGCCGGTGCGTTAAAAAAGCTGGAGGCAATCACCCATACTGCCATCACCAATGCGGTAAAGCAGGAAATAAAAGGGCTAGAAAGAGCGGTCATTGAAGGTGCGGCTCTGCACGAAACCGAAATTCCCGACCTTTGTGATTTCTGCCTGTTTGTTTCCTGCCCTGAGGATATTCGGCTAAATCGGATTATGGAGCGGGACGGCCTAACGGAGGAATACGCAAAAAACCGTTTAAAAGCCCAGAAACCCGATACCTATTATCGGGAAAAATGTAAATATGAAATTATCAATGATGGCAACGCGGATGTAAACAGACAACTGGAGGAAATTGGACTTGCTTAAAAAACGCACAACAATATTATTTTTTGCGCTACTGGCGGTGGTGATTCTGGGGTTTTTAGTGGTGCTCAGGCTGTTTCCCACTACGCATTCCGCAAGCATTAACCGTTATGCCGGAGAATACGGCTTGGATGCGCATCTGATTGCCGCAATGATTAAATGTGAAAGCAATTATGACAAAGAAGCGGAATCAGGAAAAGGTGCCATCGGGTTGATGCAGCTTCTGCCCTCTACTGCCGAATGGGTCGCAGAGAGGTGCGGTGCGGAATATGAGGAAACACGTTTATATGACAGCGAATACAACATTCGGCTGGGCTGTGCCTATTTTGCCTATCTTAAAGAACAGATGGGAAGCGAAGAAATGGCACTGGCGGCATACAACGCAGGGCCTGCCAACGTCCGTGCCTGGGAAAATCAGGGGATTACGGAGGCAGAAGAGATTCCTTTCCCCGAAACAAGAAAATATGTGGATAAAGTACAAAAGACAAAAAAGATATACAAAATTCTGTATGCTTTTAAGGAGATATGAGTTATGAAAAACAAAAATTTAAGGTATGAACGGAAATTCGAGGAAAACATAAAGCTTTCGAGTTCTTCCAAGCTGATCTGGCATCCGTCCGAGGTGGAAACCTACTACGAAAAGCCCCAAAACAGCTGCTGTATGTTCCGAAAAACCTTTGAGTTGGAGGAAAGCGTGACCAAAGCGGTGCTCCACACCTTTGGCGATACCCACTACATTTTATATGTAAACGGTGCAGAGGTTGGCAGAGGTCCCTGCCGCAGTGACCCGAGATGGCAGTATGTGGATGCTTATAACATCATGCCCTACCTTAAAAAAGGCAAAAATGTCATTTCTGCCATGGTGATGTTTTACGGCTACGGCACAGGTAAATCCATGAGCCGTGTCCCCTGCTTTATGATGGATAGCTCCATTTCACTTAAAAACGGCAAAACGGTAGAAGTGGTTTCGGATGAATCGGTAAAGGCTCATCTTTATGACGCGTTTGACCGTAACGCCCCCCGCATCAACGGCTGTAAGGGCTGTGTGGAAATCTTTGATAACAGAAAAGCGGTGGATTTTACCAATCCCGATTATGACGATGCCGACTGGGACAACGCCAAGGGCAGAGACAAAGCTATGTCTCCCTTCTGGAATTTAAAGCCCCGTCCCATTCCGAACATTATTTTAAATCCGCTCTCTTCCCGTGCAGTTATTGCAGGCGGTATCGGCGATGCGGTTAAATGCGATAAACTGCACATCAAAATCCGTGACGAGTTGGATTTGTTAAAGCCCAATTCTCTGTTTGTTTTAGGCTCGGAGGGTGAAATCAATCCGGTGGACAGCTCTGCCTTTAACTATGTGCTGGTGGATTTTGAAAAAGTGAATGTAGGGTATCTGGATTTAGAGGTGGAAGGCTATGACGGCGACATCATTGATGTGGTGTATGCCGAGGAAATTCGTAACAACAAGCCCCGTTTTGATGTGGCAACCTACCGTCCCATCAGCCGATTTATTTTAAAGGACGGTTTGAATCATTTGAAAACCTGCTTCAATTACGAAGCGTTCCGTTATGTATTTTTAATTTTCCGCAACCATGTGCGTACTAACAAAATCAAATCCATCGGTATGCTTAACCGCTCTTTGCCCTTTGCGGAAAGAGGCTCCTTTAAAACCGCAGACGAAGAGTTGCAGAAAATCTGGGACATCAGCGCGCATACCTTAAACCTTTGTATGCAGGACGGTTTTTTGGATTCACCCAGCCGTGAACAACAGCAATGGATGGGGGATGCCCGTTTCCAGGCAATCATGAATTATTACATAACCGGTGATGCAAGAATGCATGAAAAACTGCTTCTCCAAATCGGACAGTCCCAGGACGCAGACGGCATGACCTGCTCCCGCTATCCGGACGAAAACCATAATCTGCCCCCTATTCCGGCATTTTGCCTGCAATGGATTAACGCATTTGGTGATTACTATGATTTCACGGGTAAAACCGAACTGATTGAAAAGCTCTGGCAGAATATCATTAAAGGTATCCGCTGGTTTACCGCTTTTGAAAACGAATACGGATTGCTTACCGACGTGCCTTACTGGAATTATCTGGATATGGGCAAAAACGAGGACGGCGACCAGGCAGACATTCATCGTGGCGGTATGCTCGGTCAGCTCAATTTAATGTATATTGAAGCGCTTCAGACCATGGTTCGCTTATCTTTGCTCATGCAGGACAAGCCTGCACTCCGGTATTACACCAAAAAATGCAAAAAAACAGAGCAGGCGTTCAAAAAACTGTTTTGGAATGAAGAATTCGGGGTATACTCCGATTGTGTAAAGGATGGCATTGTATCCAGCTCTGTTTCAGAGGTTGTTAATGCCCTTGCGTACCTTTTACTGCATAAACCGCAGGACAAGCGGGCAAAGGATATTTTCACAAATGTATTCCAGCCCGAAACCCGTCGCGAAAAAATCTGCTATGTCAGCCCCTACTTTATGTTGCAGTATTACCGGGCACTTCAAAAGGCAGACCGCTGTGACATTGCGCTGGAAGAAACCAAAAACCGTTATCGGGATATGATTCAGCACGGCGCAACCACCACCTGGGAGCACTGGGTGCTTTATGAAAACACCGAAAGAGGTCTTTTCCAGCATTCAGCCTGCCATGCCTGGGCAGCAGCCCCCATTATTTTCGTGGCAGAAAATCTGTTTGGTGTAAAGACTGCAGGCAAAGCGCCCCTTTCAGCTAAACCGCATTTTGAACTGATGCAGGATGCCGAGGGCTACTTTGTAACACCTAAAGGTACGGTACGCGTATCCCAGAACGGAAAAAATAAAATTGTAATTAAGGAGGCATAATCAGTCATGTCTAAAGGTGAAGATTTACAGAAATCTCTGCTTTATACGCAGGAAAACGGGTATAAAGATTTAAAGGAAGGGCAGAAGGAAGAAATTTACGGGTTCTCTGAAGGCTACAAAGCATTTTTAAATGCTTGCAAAACCGAAAGAGAATGTGTGGACTTTACGGTTGCCAAAGCTGAAAAGGCAGGCTTTAAGCCCCTCGACCAAGCAAAAAAGCTTAAAAAGGGTGACAAGGTGTATACCGTAAACCGCGGTAAGGGTATTTTACTGGCGGTTATCGGAGAAAAGCCCGTTTCGGAGGGGGTTCGCATGGTTGCGGCGCATATCGACGCGCCCCGTCTGGACTTAAAGCCGAATCCCTTGTTTGAAAATACCGAGGTGGCATATTTCAAAACCCATTACTATGGCGGTATCAAAAAATACCAGTGGACTACCATTCCGCTGGCACTCCATGGGGTTGTCATTAAAAATGACGGTACAAAGGTAAACATCTGTATCGGTGAAAAGGCGGACGACCCGGTATTCTGCATCACCGACCTGCTTCCCCATCTGGCTGCTTCCCAGATGAAGGGAGATGCCACCAAAATCATTGAGGGCGAAAAATTGAATGTGTTGCTTGGCACCATCCCGTATCCCGATGATGTGAAAGACGCAGTCAAGCTGAACATCATGAAGCTTTTAAACGATGCTTACGGCATTGTGGAAAAGGATTTTATATCGGCAGAAATCGAAGTGGTTCCCGCATTCCCGGCAAAGGATGTGGGCTTGGACAGAAGTCTTGTGGGGGCGTACGGTCATGACGACAGAGTTTGCGCTTATACTGCACTCCGTGCTGTTTTGGAAGCGCCTGCCGCAGACAAAACCAATATCTGCTATCTGGTGGATAAGGAAGAAGTGGGAAGCTCGGACAGCACAGGTATGTGCTCCCGTTATTTTGAGGATAACTTAGCAATCCTTTGCGAAAAAACAGAAGAAAGTTATTCCGATTTACTGGTACGCAAGGCGCTGGCAAACAGCATTTGCCTTTCCTCTGACGTAACAGCGGCATTGGATCCCACTTTTGACCATGTGATGGAGCGTAACAACAGCGCATACCTGAACAAAGGGGTTTGCTTTATGAAATACACCGGTGCCCGCGGAAAATCCGGCACCAGCGATTGCTCCTGTGAATTCTTACGGCAGGTAACTGCCCTGATGGATGCGGAAAATGTTGTATGGCAGACCGGCGAGCTGGGTAAAGTGGACGAAGGCGGCGGCGGGACTGTTGCTCAGTATGTGGCAGTGCAGAACATGAATGTAATTGACTGTGGCGTACCGCTCCTTTCCATGCACGCCCCCTTTGAACTTGCATCCAAATTCGATATCTATCAAGCCTATAAAGCCTATATGGCGTTCTATAAATAAGACTATGAAAAAATTTATTTGTATTTTGATTTCTATTTTAATGTTGGGTATCACTTCTTCCGCACAGGAGGCGGTGGATACTGATTATGTCAATATCAAGCAGGCAGTTTTGCAGTATGTGTCGGCAGGGGAATACCAAAAGGCGGTGGAATGCATTGACCTTTACGGGTATACCGTTCAGTCCAATGACTGGTATTATAACGACCTGCAGAATGACCGTGTTGCCATTTCAGAGGTTATCCATGCACCTGCATTCCGGGAAACGCTGACTATGTTGCAAACTTTAAGCCGACTGCAGCGGTATGAGCTGGGGCTTGTGTATATCGGCGAACAAAAAGAAGTGTTTGATGCGTGTCCCAATTTCATAAAGCAGCTGGACGAATGGGCGGACTATTTTAACGGTCAGCTGAAAAAATCCAGATTTTCCGGCACCTATCAGGGGGACGGCATGATTCTTACCGCGTCTGTGGACGATATGGGAACGGTCATCGAATCTCTTAAGGTACAAAAGGGTGATACGGAAATTGTGCTGGCGGATGCGACCACCCGGGGCTATGTGTATACCGAGCGGAACGAAAATCTGCAGGCAGAGGGAACCTATTTTGATAACCTGCAAAACAGTGGTGTGATTTGTGTTTCGGCAGAAGGCGACATCCTCACAGTGGAAATTACCGCCGACGGCTACGGGGCGCTGAATGCCTCGGGCACATACGTATTAAGTAAGTAGGCGACGGATGCTGCGTCATTCTGAAAGAAAGCGAAGAATCCTCTCAACGAAGCAGTAAATAACCGATGCGGAATTCCGCGTCGGTTATTTTAAAAAAATATATGTATAAAACAGAGGAAAACGGGCAAAACTATACCGAAAACGTCTTTCTTCCTATATAATAGACACCACAAAAAAACCGTAAAAAATTTTTTCCAAAAAATTTAAAAAAAGTGTTGACAAATGGAAAAAGATGTGATATTATAATAAAGCTGTCGGTCAAGACGGCAATACAAACAAAAAATTTGCAAGAAATTTGAAAAAATTTCTTGACAAAGAAAAAAGTTTGTGTTATAATAAAATTCCCTCAACAAGAGGGACATCGAACATTGAAAATTGTATAGCATAACCAGCAAAACGGTTCTCGTTTTTTAAAACGCAGTAAATGCGATGTTCTAAGGAACACAAAACGAATTTGAGTAATTGAGTCACAAATAACTTAATGAAAGATTTTAACTTCACCTGAGGGTGAAGAAAAATATTTTTTATTGAGAGTTTGATCCTGGCTCAGGACGAACGCTGGCGGCGTGCCTAACACATGCAAGTCGAGCGAGAATCTCTTGATTGATCCCTTCGGGGTGATTTTGGGAGAGGAAAGCGGCGGACGGGTGAGTAACGCGTGAGTAACCTGCCCCATAGAGCGGAATAGCCTAGTGAAAACTGGATTAATGCCGCATAATGTGTAATTGTCGCATGACTTTTACACCAAAGATTTATCGCTATGGGATGGACTCGCGTCTGATTAGATAGTATCGTTGGGATATTTCAAAATTTTCACAAGAAGAATACTGATAGTTACTTCCCCGACAGGTTCACCGTTAACTGTAAGCCCTTTCACATCATTCCAAGCAAAAGCCATCATCTGCCCCATATAGGCAAGATCACGAAAAACATCTTGATTATCTCTGTTGATATATATTTTCAACAACCGTCTCACATTTTCAATGCTTGAAATATGCTTTTTGAGAATTTCCAATGCATCACTAAGTTCCTTTGAGCTCCAAGTTTTTCCTATTTCTATCAAATTAACAAGAAAATACAAAAACTTCTCAGCCGTAAAAACGCCTTTTTGACCGTCTCCGAGATTGCAAGCCTCCCTGATTACAGCTTCAAGATTT
>JAFQQW010000069.1 GCA_017410375.1 Clostridia bacterium
AGATTTTTTTAAGTGGAGCTCTGCCCACTACGAAACTGACCCCTTTTAAGCCCGGTCCCGGCTGTTTTGGAATATAAAAAAGTACCTGTAATTTCTTACAAGTACTTAGTTATCGTATTTACTTTTATTCGTTTGTGTTCTTTGCCGGTTCACTCTCTGCCGCCTGTTTCTGCATCACCGTTCTGGTAACTGTTTTTACTACCTTTTTCGATTCTATTTTTTTCACTTCATCCAATATTTCATCCGCAATTTGAAGCTGTACGGACTTCGCATATAGCATCAGCGCAATAAGCGCACTGACAACCCAAACACCAAGCATTGAAATAGTGCATGAAAGCGTCCACTCGGTTTCCTTGGATACTTCTGCCAACACTTCGTATTCATCATCAATCCAATACATCAGCCCCGCTTTCTCATCTTTTATTCTTTCCATATCATCTATTGCGCGCAAAGCATATTCCGTAGGCATCTTTAATGAGTTGCCATACATAATACCGCCGACAAAGCCGATAATCAAAATAAAGACAATTGCAACAGAAAGTAAATTAATCGCTGTTTTTGCTTGCATTTCCATTTCTCCTTTTTTTGATAAATTTCGCACCCCTTGCCAAGTATACAAAAATTCACCTCCAAAAAAGAAATTGCAAATAAAAAGTGCGTAGTTCAATAGACTGAAGCTACGCACGAAAAAACACGCAGCTCCCTGTCGCCAAACAAAAGCATTTCTTTAACCCAAAGTGTATACTTAAAAAGAGCCCGTATTTTTACCTAAATATAAATACACACTTGGGATAAAATTTATTCACTTTCGTTTGGCAATTTTTATTTTATCACAAAAAAAGCATAAATGCAACTTATTTTTTCTTTTTGGAACTAAAAAACCACCTTACCGTCACAGTAGGGTGGTTTAAAAAATTTAATCTTTACTTTAAACTTCAGTTCACAATAAGACAAACAACATTCTCTTTTAGCGGTTTCGTTGGCATTTGTATACCGTTTATTTTATACACGGCTCCACTTTCATCACAAACCGATTCCCCGATTTTAAAACCGCAATCTTTTGTCACTATTATAACGCCTTGACTTGTGTTAAATTTCTCTACGATATTTACTTTCGTCATAGGTTAATCCAACTCCTTTTTCAAATCTCAATTCCCAATGTTGTAAATTCATCTTTATGTCCTCAATATCGTTTTTATCAAATCCATATGCCTTCTGAAATTTTAACAGCATTCTATTTGCGGCAATTTCTCGAGCACATAATTCTATATCATCATCACTGATAAATTCACCATATTTTTTTGCTTGCATTGAATGTATTACTTCTTCAAACATTGCTGATGCCGAAGGAATTTCCCCACAATGCATAATGAATCCATGTCCATACGACGCTTCAGCTCCAATTGCTTCCAAATATCTCAAGTCATCGCCTTTTGCTTCAAGAACAATTACACCTTGTTTTTGTAAACCATTGCGCATTTTATGGTAACGTGCACTATCCATTGGATTCATCACAACACCATTGCGCATTTTCATATTCATTATACCACTATTCCCGCGCTTTGTCAACGATTTAGACGAAATTCCGCTACTCAACCGCTCCACTTTGGTAGGCAATCCTGCTACTTTAGAAAACTCGTTATATTTTTGCGAGAGCTGTGTCATGCGCGTCTGCTCTTTTAGCATCATGTCTTTGTCACCTGCAGCCTTTGCTATGGTATAGCGGTCACTCGAATGCCGAAAAGCCGTTTCAAGCTTTCGTTGTGCCTGGGTCGCTTCATACCCGTTGTACGTTTTGCCCTCAAAGGTAAAGGTCTTGCGGTCATTCTCTTTTAATCGTTCAAGCTCGCTCGCGTCATACGCAGGCTCTGAAACACCTAAAAGAATCGAAAATTTAAAGTGCAGGCAGTTCGGCTCATCCAATAGATGCTTCACCGTATCAAACGACGGATAATACACACCGTTTACCGTTTGCGCTTTACCCAGAGCATATTGCTTGCCACCCATTTCAGCATGCGTATCGCGCGGATTGGAATGATAAGAAATCTCTACACCGTTTGCACCAAACGCCTTGCCCACCATGTCAGCCGTCTCTTGGTTGCATTGCTTTACACCCCACAACACATTCTGACGAACCGCTGTATCCAATCGTCTGGAATAGCCTGTCGCATACTCCACCGTTCTGATACCGCTGTCTGCCATTGTCCGCATCACCTCGCGCATGGCACTCTGATAGCTTTCTGTGCCCATCTGCACCTTCTGAATCGCAAGGTCTGTTATTTTCGTATAGGTTTCGCTTAAAGAGGTCGGCAACCTTTCTGACATACCAAAATAAGTCGGCACAACCTCTCCATTTTTGCTAAACACCATAAACGCCGTGTGCTGTGCCAGGTTTTTTAATTCTCCAACCGTCTGCTTTGCCATGGCTTGAACATAGTCCTTCAGTTCCTTGTTTTGCGAATACGGAACATACGCCTTACCCTTTGCTTTAAAAAACGGCTCGCTGTATTTATAGTTTTCCTTTGCCACGGTGTCAAAGATGTCGTAAATCTCCTGCTCCGTTTTCTCGCTGAGCTGAGCAAGCTGTTCTGTTATGGCATCGATGTTCCTTGTGTTTTTATAAATGCGTTGGAGCTGATGCACTTCGGTCGGTCGCAAGTCGCCTATTTCTGTTATCCGCTCACCAATCGCAATCAGGTAATCCGAATTGATTCTTTCAAGTCGCTTTACAATCCGCTCCGGTAATGCGTTTATCTGATATTCATTCAGCACATTTATTCACCCACCAACTGGCTCATGGTCGGATTGTTTTTCTTGATTTCCTCAATCCGCTTTTTGGCATCGTCAAGACTTTCGCCCGGCATTACAAACTGACGGATTTCCGCAATATCTACAGCTCCGACAGAGCGCGCCTGCATCATCTGGTTAAAGGTCTCACTTGCATCCTCAAGCAAGGAATAAGACCAGTTATATAAAACCTCATATTCTCCGGGCGGTGTAATGCCGTAGTATTCTGCAAGCACATTCACGCCGTACATGAGGTCATCAAAATACTTCTCCACGTTCCGCGAAATATCCGAACAAAGCGCAAAAGTGTTGTATGTAGCGCGTTTAATTTCTGTAGCCGTGCCACCGCTCACCGACAAATCGGTTAAGATTCCGCGACTGGTACCAACCTCTTTTTCAAGCTGTGCCAAAAGATGCTCTAAACGGTTATAAAGCGCGCTGTCCCGAAATGCCGGGTCAAACACATCCAAAAACGCCTTACTGTCGAATGAACCGACTGACCGAAGTTTTATATAAAGTCTGGAAAGCCTTTTGTCTTTTCCGAACAAAGTTTCATCTGCAAACACTTTAACGCGTTTGTCCTCGTATTCTTCTTCAATCTGCTCCAAACAATTCTCAATTTTAAGAATGGTCTTACCGCATCCGTAGGTGATTGGAACACCGTCTACCTTTTTCGGTCTGCGGTTACTGGTCGGACAGGTATAAATGCCGATGGGAAGCTTTTCCACACCGCCGATACGCATTTCGGGCAAGATGCTTGCCCATTCTTCCACGTCAGTCAGCGGAATATCCCGACCGTTCAGTTTTGCAGTCTGTCTGATAATATAAACGCCACCGTCTACTTCGTATTCCGTAACGCGCACATAAATGTTGGATGTTTTCTGTTCGCGGATAACATCGGCAATCACAGTACATTTTGTAATCTCGTTCCCCTGTACACCGGTAACGAAAATACGGTCCTTTGCAACCGTATCCACAAAAATCTTTCTTTTCCCGTTCACAGTAACAGAATACGGCAAGGATGCAATCATACCGCAACCGTTCCCCACCGCAATGTTTTGCTTCATGTCGTTCCAAACCGTTTGCGCCACATCATCCAGTAAAGCACTTCGGCGGTTGTCACCAATTACCGAAACGGAACTGTCTGAAAAAGTCAGCACCGAAAGAACGTTGGAAAAAACCGCCGTCCAGTTCGATTTGGAAACATCCATATATTTTTCAACGTCTTCTTTGTTTTTTTCAAAGCTGCCGTTTCGCATTTTATTCACAAGCTTTTCAAGCAAATCAGCAAAATATGCCCACATATATCATCCCTCCAACAAATCACGGATAAAGCTTTCAAAGCTGTATTCAAAAGCATCCAGTATATCCACATTGCTTGTACCATCGTCAAGCCGTTCGTCCTTCTTTACGTTTTTTTCATTCCATCTGGCGTTTTCAAGACCGTCCGCCAAATCATCGTTTTCGTTCTCCACCAAAAAAACACGGCGCGAAGAAAACAATACATCCTCGCACCGTATTCGGTCAATGATTTCGTTTTTTATCGAGTTGCAGATAGCATAATCCGTCTTGTTCCGCATCTCGTTTATAATTGCCTGCTCGGCACTGTCTGCATACACATAATCCACAAAGCCGTATGTTTTTGTGATTTCGTCCGCAAACTGCTTAAAACTGCTTATAATATCCTCTACAGAAGTACCCGTTGCCGGTATCGCTCTGGATTTTAAAGCATACACCACGTCAATCCGTTCGGTGAAACCGCTTGCCACAAATGCGTGCTGTGATTTGTTTCCGCCAAAGTCAACGCCGATGTTGATATATTTAAGCGAAGGCACGTCCTTTTGTTTGATGCTGTACCGCTTCTGGTTATCTGCAAAGGTTTTATAAATAAGCCCCTCTGCATTCACCCAGCGACCGCGGATAAACCGCTCATAGAAAACACCCGAATATTCTTTTTTGATGTTCTTTATGTAATCCTTCGGCAAAAAGGTGTTATCATCTATCAGAAAACGCATGGTCAACAAGTCCAGTTCTTTCTTCTTGTCTAAGAATTCGGTTTTTAACCAATGCTTCGGGCTGTCGGGGTTAGTAGTCCCGATAAGCTTTGCATCAGGCTCAGACAAACGCGAAAGCAACATGTTAAAAAAATCCTGTGGGAACAGTGTGATTTCGTCACAGTAAACGCCCTGCAATGTCATGCCACGGATTTTACTTTCACTTCGCACATCGTTTGCACCCTCTAAATAAATCTTTCGCCCAAACAGCTCGCCTTGCTTTTGTGCCAGAGAATACGAAAAATTATCTTTCCCGGCTAAGCCCTCCATCAGATCCAGACAGTTTCGCTTCAAGGTAGTCAGTGTTCTTGCGACCATCATATAACTTTTATTCTTTGGCATGGTCGCTACCCAGAACATCCACAAAACAATAGAAATCCATGTTTTACCCGAACGAACCGAGCCGTCTAAGATATTCAACCGCTTCAGCTTGTCCTTCTGCCAGGCGCGCATGAGTTTCAACTGCTTTTCGGTATATACATCATTCATCCTTCAATCCCTCAATCAGTCGCTCCAGTTCGCCGACATCCTCATTCTCAGAACTTTCGCCTGCTACATCTAAAATCAGCTTATAAAGCCGAGCGTCTCCTTTTTGTATCGCGTTCATGACCATAGAAGCAATCAAAAGATCGTGCATGCTTTCGTCAATAGATTCCTTGTTATATCGTTTCAAAAGCCGTTTTAAATCTGCCTCTGAAACAGATGCATTTAAAAGGCTTATCATCCTTTCGCGTGACGCCTTTTTTAGTCGTCTTGCTTCTCCTGACTTTTTACCGCCTTTGCTACCAATTTCTCGTGCTTCGCTCGTGCTTAACCGTCTCAAATTCTTTTCATTTGCCAACGCTCCTAACACCTCATTTTTATGCCCTGCTCCCTCCCCTGCATTTTCGGCATATACTACCCTTAATTCCAAATATTTTGCGTAAAAACAAAAGACGAACCAAACGGCACGTCTTTCGTTCAAAAAAGTAACAGGAGTTTTCAAATGGAAATCAAGCAAGTGTCCTTCTTCTAACTTTCCACAATACAATTATACCACACTTTCTTGTGTCTTTTTGTGGCTTCTTTATTTTCAAGACGGGATTGGCAAATCAGAGTTTATACGAACAGCAATAAAGAACTATTTAGGTGAGCTTTAACAGCTCGCCTATTTTTTTTAATGCTTTTCCGTGCAATCTACCGCGCACATAATCGAAATCAAAGTGAATCTCTATTGCGATATCCTCCCACTTCTTATACTGTAAATATCGCAAAATCAACAGTTGCTGATATATAGGATTTTCAACCTGCGAAATAGCCGTTACGACTTCGCTCTTGATTTGGTAAAGCTTTTCCAGAAGCTTATCAATTCTTTTTTCGTACCTTTTCATTGATTCGGCGTAGTCTACAAACGCGCGCTCTGAACCGTTGCCGTGTGAAGTTTTTACCGACACTTCACCAACACCAGCAGTGCATCGTGCAGCCGCCGTTATCAATTCTCGTTTCTCTGCCTCTAACACTTTTATACGTCCATCAATTTTATACGCACGGTTTAACCATTCTTTTGCAGTCATTCGTTCTTTTTCACCCTCTTTTCCGCTTCACTCTTTTCAAAAAACACACTTTTGCCCACCTGCTGCTTGTTCGACACAATGCACCCGTTATCAAGATGCAAATACACATCATCTTTTGTGATGCTTATGGTCACCACCTCAGATTCCAACACATCCCCGGTGAAATGCCCAACCACAAAAACTCTCGTCCCAACCTCACACGGTATCTCTTTTGTTATCTTTTTCATTTTTTCAAACCTCTTTCTTTCGGCGTTCCTTTTGCACAATAAAAATCTGATGGCGGAATAAATCCGTTTAGGTTAGGACACCCTGTCCACTTGTTATGCGGAACATCGCAATCCTTACACCGTATAACTTCCACAACATCTGCGGTGGGTGTCTGCTCTATTGATTGTTTAACATCAGACAACTTGATATAGATTTCTCCATCTCTATCCTCAAAAACTGCACCCGTAAATTTTATTTCATTTATATCAATATACCTTGCCATTTAATCACCGCCTTCTATTAAAACAACATCGCCACAAGGTGTTTCTGCACTTGTCAGCCTTTCGGTAATCTGACACACTACACTTCCACCCCCATCTTGTTAGATTCCCATTTGAACAATGCTGACAATCTCTTGCCGTTATAACCCAAATACAAAATCGTATTATCGGTTTGAATATATCTCGAAAGAATTCTAATATAATCACTTCTCCCCACCTCTTTCTTTTGGTGTGCGTGTGTTCCATTTATTGATTGCATTTTGTTTCGCTTCTTCGTCTTTGCGATAAACAGTATCGTTGCCACCAAGAGGAATATTGCAACCGCATTTATGACATCTAATATCATATTCAAAACAGCCATAATATCCGTGCGTAGAACCGCCATACTCTTTCCATAAAGGTTTTCTTTCTATGTATGGGATTTCACCACAAAACGGACAAGGTAACAATTCAGCCATCACCCCTCACCGCCTTTCTCTACTCGCAATACTGTCGTCCCGTAAAAATCATTTTCATATTTGACTTTGCAATTCGCATATTGTGGGTGCTTTCTTAAAATCAAGCCAATAGAAAAATCCTCGTCAAGTCGTTTCCCTGTTATGTCGTTTTCGTCTTGCAAAACAAATACAGAATAACCGCCCACATTACCGCCACAATCTTTATGTATCTCTGCAAGTGTCTTTCCGATAGGGTTATACAAGAACATTATTCACTACCGCCTTTCTCGGTTGGGTGGTCGTTGCCGTAAAACAGTTCATACATTTTCTTTAATTCAAATTCGGGTATTTTGCCGTGCTTGACAAGTGCAAATAATTCAATAATTTTTGCGTAAACATTATTGAAATTATCGTCCTTTTCAACATCATCAAACTTTGATACCTCATATAAAGAATTGCACAAGCATCTTAATTCGTCATAATCAAATGTAACTGTGGCAAATTTGCTACTCGTATTGATTTCTCGTATTTTCATTTCCCCTCATCTTCCTTTCTTATCTGTTCTATCTGCTTTTCAAGTCTAATTATTTTCTTTTCCAATTTTCGCTTATCGTTGTTAAGCTCACATATTTCACGAATCAAAGCACGTTCATCCTTATCGCTGAAATACAGTCCAGGGCTTACAACTTCACACAGATAACACTTTTGCCCGCTATCAAAGTTAGTTTTTGCATCTTCGATTTGAAGAATTATATCTTTTGAGTCCCTTATATCCATAAGCGATAATAATACAAATCTGCTATTTTTATATGTTCTGACCATACCCACTTTCCTTTCTCTTCAAAGCTTCCTCGGCTTCCTCTTTGGTGATGTAAATATCTTCGGCATCATATTCTCTATCCGTATCAGGATCTATATATACTTTTGCTACAACTCCTTTTGAATTTATTTCAAATTCAGTAACATACGCATTTACGATTTCACCGTAATATTTTACATACACCACATCCCCCACATTACAAGGCGGAACAATGACACCATTTGCAATAAGGTAGTCGGCAAGGTCAGAAGATATACTCTCCATAAAACAATCTTCTGCTGTACTCATACAAGGATATTGATTTATCAACTCCACCAATCTATCACGCATCAGAACCACCTCCAAGCAATTCGGGGTTGTCGTGGATATTGCCAATAATTTCAAGTTTGTCAGATAAATTAAATCCGCTATTTTCATCAACCATAACCAAAAATTGTCCGTCTGTATATGTAACTACTGAAATAACGATATTGTCGCTATAATATGAACGATGTTGACAAATATCTCCCTCAAAAATCTTTTGTCCGTTCTTGTCGGTTAAGCCTGTGTATTGTCCTATTGTTTCGGGAATAACATCTATCCCCTCAATTCCAACATTATTGCAAGTGCTTCTTACTATCTCGAATCTTGTTCCTTCCGCAAATAAACTGCCTTGTACCCATTCGCCATTATCAACCCTTTTGCCCCTAAACAAAATCTCACGCATCAGCTTCGCCCTCCATTTCTTTTGGTTTTTCTTTTGAATTGCGATTTTATTGCTCTTCTTCCTTTACACTTTCATTCATATCAATTGCTTCTTCACATTTCAACTCATTTGGAATAAAGTAAATGCATTCGCTACCCGATATCCTACATTTAAAACGCATAATATCGCCGTCATAGAAACTGTATCTACAATCCATATCAACCCTCCTTAAAATCGTTCTTTCATTTGTCCATTTCTTTTAAAAGGTTGTCAATCTGCAACTCAAACACCTTCTGTGTATCGCCATAAGGATGTGATATTGCTTTCAACCTCTCCGCAAACTCTTTTCTTGCTTCGGATTCAATATTTCGCTTAAACTCTTCGTAATCTTCAAGTGTTTCGGTTAATACAAGAGCTTTATCTCTTACAGTCCAAACTTTATAATTTGAGTACGATTTTAACCTCTCAATCTCTGCCGTTTTTTCCTTTAAAACATCCTCATACAGAAAGATTTTGGAAGCTTGTGCCTTTAGCATTTCGTCTTTTTCTTTAATCTTTGCCTTTTGACGGTTGATGAGGTCAAGGGCATCACGCATTAAACGCACGACACAACTTGCATTATATGTTTTGTGATAACCACATTCTTTACAAGTTGAATCAACAATGTTTCCGCAACACTCCAACGCCTTAATAATCTCGTTATCTTTCATTTGAATTCCTCCTATAAACCAAAATCAAACTCTGCTTGAATTGCTGGAGGCTCTTCCCACGGAACTCCTATGTAGTCCAGCACACGCCCCCACCCATACGGTGTACCATCGTCATCCTTACAGCATTCATACATCCAAAACTTCCACGCTCGTTCGTTATCTTCGCGGAGCCTATCAAACCGATGCGGTCTTTTTTCAAGGTGAATTCCAAAGCCACATATATCGCACCCGGTCCTTTGAGCTTTTGTCGTATACAATGTACCGTCCGTATCTCTCTTTATCTCTCCATACGCCTCTGGAACAGGTACACTCAAATCCAATGCCAGCTGTAAAATATCCTGTCGCATAAACGGAGCAAACGGAGCGCTTCTTATAACATCTTTTCCGTAATAATTGCACCCATTTTTCATCAGCGCAAACTCTCGTTGCCCCCCCTCGGACGCCATAAGTCCAAGATAGGGAAAACTGTTATGCGCTTTCGCCCAATTATCGCACGGTTCTTCTTTCATAAGCTTGCAACATATTGCAGAACACTTAAACTTTGCGCATTTGCATGCTAAATCCGGTCTATGTTCGTTGTAATGCCCCGCAAATAATTTTAGCCATTTGTCAGGAAGTTTTATTTTGTTTGAATGTTGAAACTTGCCTTGTTGGCCCATGTCACCGGTCATAATCGCGTGAATAAAGGTTTGTTTTTCAGCATCCGGATTTTGCAAAATTTCGATTTTATGTGCTTTTGCCTTACTTATAACAGGAAATCCGTGCTCTTGCAAAATTTTATGTTTAGGAACGCTTGGATAAATAGGAATAACACCTAACTGTTTGTGTATCTTGCGTATACTCTTATGTTCCAAAACTGTACAACCGATCGCAGGAATTTCTCGCTCTGAATATCCAAGTTTTCTAATGAACATCAGTAGCGTAATGGAATCGAGTCCTCCAACACTGATGTGTACATTAGCATCTCTGACACCGGTTATTTCGTTGAAAAATTCGTGAATTCTTTGTTCAGCTTTTCTTACTTTTATCTCATACGGCAATCTTTGTAACGCAACAAATTTAGAAATGTAATCATCTTTCATTTAGTTAAACTCCTTTTACTTTTTTCATCTATGTACCTTCCATTCTTCCGGCACTTCATTGACCCTCCGCCTGATTCCGTTTTTATCTGTATAAAACTTTTCTTCCTCAAACTCGGGACAAGCATACACGCGGTACACGTCCTTGCCTTTGTAATCTTCAATATCCAACCGCTTCGCATCCCAACCAAGCACGGGAACCCGATGCCTTGCCCAACTGCATCCGTTATAAGCCTTCAGACAGTCTTCGCAAATAGACGTTTGCTTTTTCCCGGCATGCCCTTTCCGTCTCGGCTTTTTTTGTTTGTGCAGCCTGCCACTCTTTAAAAGCTCCAAAAGCTCTTCACCCTTATAATAATTGCGATTTCCAATCTTAACCGGGTGAACCAACCCTTTCCAGACCCAGGTCAATACAGTCTGCCTATGCTTTCCGAACATCACTTCCACTTCCGAACCGGAATACATCTTTCCCTGTTCCGGCAAATTCTCAAGCACCATCAAACGCCTCCGCTTCCTTAAGTATCATCTTATCGCCTGTTAAAGCATACACACACTCAAGTGCAAGCTTCCCCTTTTCTTCCTTCGTCTTTGCCTTGGTGATTGCCGTCCGCAACGCTTCGCTTTTGTTGCTTCGTTCTATACAGCTTTCATACAATGCGGCGTAAAAGCTTGCAACTTCTCTTTGTTTTTGGTATGATGATATCACTACGTGTTTTTCTTTAGAAGCTACCTCTTTCGACAACGTACCTACATGATACATGCTGTAAATATTACGCAAACTTAAAAATAAATTCTGCTCGTACCAATCCAGTTCACTTCTTCCGGGAAGCGGTTCTAAATTTGCGGCACGAATTTCAATTTCCTGTAATTCCATTTTTAACTCCTTTCTGTTCGTAACACCTTGCAACACCTAAACACTTCCCAGGTGTTACAGCTGAAAACCGCTACACCAAAGGCTTTGAAGGTATTTTTTGTGTTTTGTAACACCGTAACACCAAAAAAATATCCTTACGCGCGAGTAAATTGTGTGTTTTCTTTTTTACATTCACGCACACACATTTTATATATATAAGATTAAAAAATAGGTGTTACAGGTGTTACGGTGTTACAAGCCCTAAAATTTTCATGGCAAAAGTTCCACTTCAGAATCGTCATAAACCGCATCATCAAAGGGATTAGACCGTTTTATAGCCACACACCTTGCGACCTTGTCCAAAATGCGTGTTGTAACACATGTTTTGCCCGATTTGTCTGTTCGGATGACCCGATTCTCTTTCGCCCACTCCAAAAATGCTGTTGAATTGTATCCGCGTTCCTGCAAGATATTGTCAAATTTTGTCTTAATGATATGGATTTCGCTCTCGGTCTCCTTGCCCCAAATTTCACCCTGACGTGGTTTTTCTTCATCCATATCAAAGCGATCGGGATTCATAGATACCGTATCCAATATATATTGCAAGCATCTTAGATTTTGAGATACCTGCTCTTTCGTTGAAAGATACGGCATAATGTTCGATACATTCAAATTCATATCATCCTTAAAAATAATTTCGGTTACAAAGTAGTCCGCGGTCAGAATCAGAGATGCTGCTAAAGCCTGCTTTTCGGTTGTCTCTGTCTTGGTCAGTTCGTTATAAATCTCCTCCTGCTTACGGAGGACTTTTTTTATATTTTCATCGTCCTGCAGGAAGCTTACAAACATCCTTCCGGCAAAACCGTAGTTCTGACTTACCGTCACATATACATCACGCGAATCTTCAAACACCTTAAGATTTGCACAATTGATTTCAATAACGCGGTTTACTGCACCACCGTTGGTCCGCTCATTCAGAATCGGAAATTCCCCGGTCGAAAGAACGCAATTTCGCCATTTTGCCATTTTCTGCAAACCGCCGGTCTTTTTTCCACGTCCTTTGGATACACCTTCTGCAAGCTTGTAAATCATTCTGTCAAAGTCATGTACACCTGTTTTTATCTGCAACTCATCAAGGCATAAAGGCAACGAATTTAAAAACGCGGCAGTCAACTCCTGCGAAACCTCTGTGCCATTAAAGCTCTGTACATATTCACCGATTGATGGATTCCCCCAAACTGATGCACCAAGTATCATGGCAACCGACTTCCCGTTTTCCGTACCGCCCCAAAGATGAACAAAAAACGGCAACGCATTACAAGGTGCAACCAAAGCCGATGCAAAGGATGCCGCAAGCATGATTCTTGCAACCGCGTTTTGATTTTTGCGGACCTCTCTGCACTTTTCAAGCCATACCGAAAACGAACCTTTGCTTTTTACCGTGTTGAATAAATCATTAAAGGTCAGTTCACCGTCAAACACAAGATTTTCTACATAAGGAGAAAAACCGTGATTTTCAATCCAACCTAATCTTTCAACCGAATTTTTCTCTGGTATCGTTTCATAGTTCATCTGTTCCATATCTGTCAGATATTTCACCAGATATTTTGCGTTTTCCGAATTCACCGCAACGCCATAATTGGCAAGCTGAACGATTTTTGATGCGGAAGCTAAAACCTCTTTGTCAACCGTGATATAACGCCACACACATCCTTTTTTGTAAGCAAGGCGTATTTTTTCCACATTGGTATCAATATTTACAAATCGTTCTACCGGCACAATCGGATGACTGCACGCCACAATTTCCATGCCGAAAGGACTGATAAACGAAACACCAAACTGGTCACATACATACTGTCCGCACTTAAATTCCGTATCCAATCCTTCAAAATCTGTCACGTTAGTATCCAAAACACGTTCTTTTGACTGTACGGTTTTTACATAAGAATGATAAAGGGTTTTAAAGTTGTTGACTTTTTGCGCTTTTGCCATTTCAGACATTATGGTCAAAAGCTGTTGTTGTTCAAAGGCATTTTGTGCATTTTGTCTTATGTACTCAAAGGGTTCAACGGAATGCACAAATTCCTCTTTTGAAAACTGCGGAATATCCGGCTTACCAGTCAATGTCAACACCTCCAATCCTTTTGCGCATCGCGCCAATTAGTTTTTCATAATCAAAAAAGAATTCTTCATCTTCATACAACATATCCAAAAGTCTGCTTGAGATGTACGCCTGTTCTGCTACATTCGCATCCGGGTACATGGTTTTAAGCTCCTTAAAATATTCACACAACGCATTATAAGCCTTTGTGTTCAAGATTTTCACCGCTCGCTTTTTCTCTTGTTCTGCTTTGATTTTTTCATCCTCAGCACGCATTTTGTGTATATCTTTTAAGCTCTGCTTTTTAAAAACACCAAGCCCAAAATCGTTGTCCAGTCGAAACATCGCTTCTCTGTATCCGATGCCGAACATAAGGCTTACAAATTTTATCAAATCACCGCCTGCCCCACAGGAGAAGCAGTAAAAGCTGTTCGGGTAAAGAACAAAGCACTTATCTCCTCCATGCAGAGGACAGTCTGCACGATTTTGTGCAATTTTGCAAGGCGCGTATCGCAGTAGGACTTGTTCCATGGTAAGTCTGTTTAAAATTTGTGCCTTCTGCATTATTCCTCCATCTGCTCTAAGTGATTTTTGAGCCAGTATTTTAATATCTTGGGAATCAGGAGTTTTGTGGTTTCTTCCCGGCAAAAATGAAGCTGTATTTCATATCTTTCTGCCCAGGCAAGATAAGAGGCGATTAAAGAATTCGGGTTCAACTGACTTCTGTATTCTCCACCGAATAATTTCTCATAATCGCCGTCTTCCACCAGTAAATGAATTTTGGCACCGCTTTGTTTTGCTCTCAGAAATTCACGTTCAAACCGCTGTCTTCCCTTGCAAAAACACGCACACAATTCGTCAAGGCTCATTTTTCGTTCAATTGCCACCAAATCATCGCAGTACACCTTATTTCCGTCTGTATCTGTATAACAACAAGAATAATCCCCAAAATTCAGCTTCTTACGTTCCACGGGACAGCCAAACCCTTTAAGCCGTCTTTTAAGCTTTGCGGTTTGCTGTTCCCGTGTATCGTATGTAATCACCATTGAATCGAGCATCTCATCAATTTCAAAATGGTTATATTTCATCATCAGAAGGGCAAATCATCTGCTGTTTCAATTTCGCCTGCAGGTACAGAAGTAAACACACTTGCATTTTCATCTTTTTTCAGAGGAAGAGCTGCAGGCATTTTAAACTTTCCGTTCTTCACTGCATCCACACTGATAAGCTTAAAAGGCTTTGCCGTCCAACCGGAATATCCGTTAAAGCTGTATTCCTCATCTCTAAAAATCACACCAACTTTTTTACCCTGCAATGCGTTTTCATCCCATTCCCATTTAAAGCCGGAATTGGATTCTTCAACCGCTTCCATTGCCGCCTTAAATTTCGCCATGGTGTAGTTGTCCTGTTCAGATCCATCGTCAAGCGGAACATATAAGTTTCTCAACACACCCTTCCATTTTTTATCTTCGACATTCTGACTTTTGAAATTATCTTCATAAAAGCCTTTGAATTCACCTTCTGCAATATCAATCGCAACCTCGAACTTTTCAAACATACCGCTCTGGTCCTTTTTGGGATACGGTACAACCTTCGCTTTTTTGATAACGCACACATATGCACCTGCTTTTAACTGCGGTCTTTCTGTTACCGCGCTTACCTTTTCATAATTGTTCATTGCTTTCATTCTTCAATTCCTCCTAAATTATAATAGTTTCTGATTTCTGTATCGACCATCTTAAGGTCGTTGTCTATCTCAAGCGGAAACATTTCCATCGGACTTTTTGCCGTAGTGCTTCCGTCTGATTGCGTGATAAATTTGTGTTCTGCTCCGTCTGCCACACAGTACAGCACAATACTGAACAACCCTTCCACCGAAAGCTTTTCGTCAAGCATCCTGCCAACCGTCTTCGCCTTCAGCTTGCCTTCGCCATTTTGCTCCACATGATGCAGAAAATATACAACCACATCTTCCGGTGTTTTAGTGATGATAAACTTTACCAAGTTATAAAAATTTGCCGCCATATTTGTAAACTTCTGATAACCTTGTTCACTGAGCTTGTCAAACAATTCGAAGCAAAGCAAATACTGTGAATCGTCAATCACATATCTTTTAAGCTTCGGTGCTTGAAGCCCATCAACAATTGTCTTATATGTAGCTCCATTCACTTTTTTCAGCTGTTTCCGAAACGGCAACGGTTTAGAAGCCACATTAAAAATGCCTACTTCATCAATTTCGAAATTGCGAAGGCTTGTACTTTTTCCGCTTCCGCTCTCCCCTAAAATCAAAACCGGGATTCCCATTTATTCCTCACCTCTCTTTATCGCCTCTCCGGTAGAACCTGCAAGCTCCACCATTTGCCCTTTAATCTGTGCCATCTGTTTTTCAACCTGTTTCTTTTCAGCATAAACATTGTTGCTGATTTCGTTCAGCTCCATAAGCCGAAGCGACAATCTGCCAAGCTCCTGCAACAATCTATCCATATTAAAATTCCTCCATTAACTCTAAAACAAATTCTTTTTCGTTCCGTGTGAGGTTTGTCCAAAACCGTGTAAATCTTCGCTGAAGCACCGTCCTGCATGCCTTGCAAAGCCATTCGCTTCTTTCCTTCGGGTTTCCGCAGTCACATTTGTTCGCTTCCTCAATTGATGTCGAATCACACTTCGGACAGCCGTAAGTCACCTCACCGTGTGGCTCTGTGTACCTTGTCCCCTCGTCAAAGACAAACCCACATTCTGTGCAAATTAACATTATTTACTCCTTTAACTTGACTTTTTTAAAAAACTGTGTTATCATAAGTATAGATTTTTCCATATTAAAATCTATTTTTGGAATCGACATACGTTGCCGCGTGTGTCGGTTCTTCTTTTTGTCCGCAAATTAAAACTTCTAACTGATCGGACCATCGGTTCACCGTACCAACAAATGCATCCGGCAATCTGTCAGCAACCGCACCTGCAATTGCAAGAATTAAACTGAAAGCACTAACCCAAACCAAAAGCTCGAAAAACACCTTGCTCACCTCCTATCCACACAAATAATTTGCCACCGACCCGAGCGGTATCTTACCGTCCTGCACCTTGATGTGTCCCTTTCTGATAATGCCTCTCAAATGCGGAAGCGACACATTCAAAATCTCACTTGCTTCCTGCCTTGTCAAAGTCATCGGATGCTTCTCGGATAAATGCTCTAACATATCCCGGTAATTCGCCTTCTCCCTTGCCACCTTCCTCACTCCTTTCCTCAAGACCAAGCAGCACATCTGCACTACACTTTAAAACAGTTGTAATTGCCACAAACCGCTCCAATGTGGGCAACGCACTGCCGTTTTCCCACATGGATACAACTGCCTGCGAAACGCCAACGCGCTCCGCGACTTCCTTCTGCGAAATACATCGCATCTTGCGGATTTTGTACAAATTTTCCGCAAACCTCATTTTTTCCATACTAAAAACTCCTTCCTCAATGCCAGTTTGATACACCACATACAAAGAACAGCGAAAACATTTTACTTTTTTTGAACTTGCAAAACCTTATTCAACATGATATAATTGTTTTGAGGTGATATAAATGGAATTGAATCATAATTGTATACGCGATATTTTGGTAAAAGTGCAAAAAGAAACAGATGTTATTTTTGACGAAACAACATTTCAAAATTACGAACCAGATGAGGTGCAATATCATATAAGGTACTGTGACAAGCTCGGCTGTTTTAACAAAACAGAAGCTTGGATAGATAACTCGTACAACATTGTAGATTTGTCGCCCTATGGCCATGCAATTTTACAACATATAAAAGACGATACTGTTTTCAAAAAAATCAAAACTTTCTTGGTTGAAAAAGGTTTGCCTTTTGCGTTAGATACTATTATAGAAGCATTAAAGCAATTACACATTTAAGACTTTATAATTTCTGTCAATTGAAATGTGTAAAATCAGTTCGCATGTTTCAGGTTCTTCGACAATAGCCATTTTTTTTATCATAGGAATTTCGATGCCGTTTAATAAAACGCTCGTCGATTTTCCTTTTTTTATTATTTCTAATTTATTTAACACCTCTATCCCCCTTTCTTTTCTAATTAGCTTTCTGATTTAACCTATTAAGTTAATTTTTTTACAAAAAAAATCTTGTCTGGTTGTTTTAACCTCAGCACACGAATAATTCTTTCTGCTTCATCTGTTGTAAATTTTCCGTTTTTCATTCTTCTTGAAAACGTCGGCTTAGACATGCCAATAGCTTCAGCAAATGAGGAATTATTGTAGCCGTTATCAAAGATTTTCCGTTTTAATTTTTTTAAATCCGTCATCACATTCACCTCCGTCCTTTAACTTGTTGAGTTAATTATAACACTGCGTTTTTAACTTGTCAAGTCAATTTTGAAAAATTTTTTTATTTTTGAAAAAATGTGTTGACTTTTTTAACTTCATGTGTTATTTTATATATGTGAGGTGACAAAAAAATGACTTTAGGAGATAAAATCAGACATCTTCGTGAAAATAGAAATATGACACAAACGGATGTCGCAAAGCGTGTAGGCATTGCAACACAAACTATATTTAAATATGAGAAGGGTATGGTAACGAATATTCCTTTGGAAAATATTGAAAAACTGGCTGATATTTTCGAAGTATCTCCTTCCTATTTAATGGGCTGGGAAGAAAAAGACGAAACTACCTTCAATATCGAAGACAGACTTCTTCCTCCCACTATCACCGAAGACACCGTCACCTTCCCTATCCTTGGCGAAATTGCTGCAGGCTACGACATGATAGCCGTAGAGGACTGGTCCGGTGAAACCATAGAAATTCCTCGCTACTATTTAAAAGGAAGACCCATGGAGGATTATTTCGTCCTTCGCGTGCATGGAGACAGTATGTATCCGCAGTACCAGGACGGAGACATCGTGCTTATTTTAAAGCAAACCACCCTAAATCGATCGGGCGAAATCGGTGCCGTTATATACGAAGATGACACCGCAACACTTAAAAAGGTAGAATATGTCCCGGGGGAGGATTGGATGGAAATGATTCCGCTGAATCCTGAATTCAAACCCAAACGAATCGAAGGCGAAGCTTTAGAGCATTGCCGTATACTTGGTATCCCGAAATTGCTTATTCGAGAAATTTAAAGATAAAAATATTGACAAACCGATTTTTATATCATATAATGTAACTAAAGATTAGTTACAAAAAAGGACGTGAATTGTTTTTGCCAAAGAAAGAAAAACTAATCGAAAAACTATGTAGAAAACCGATGCCTTCCAATTTCACTATAATGGAGTTAGATAACCTTATGCGATATTGTGATTGCGAAAAGCATCAGGGTGGACGAGGTTCAAGCATAATATATTATCACAAACCAACAGGAAGAATTTTACAATTTGACGGACCTCACCCCGGGAAAGAACTATATAAACATCACGTAAAAGCTACTATTAATTTCTTAGAATCAATAGATATAATAAAAAAATAAAGGAGTGAATTGCATGAGCAAAATGTTGGAATATAAAGGTTATCACGCAACAGTTGAATACGATTACGATGATAAAATCCTTGTAGGTAAAGTTTACGGTCTTTCTGACTCATTAAACTTTCACGGTTCTTCAGATGATATAGAAAATATGTTTCATCAAACCGTAGATAATTATTTAGACTTTTGCGAAAGCATCGGAAAAACACCGGAAAAAGAATACAGCGGTGTTTTCAACGTAAGAACATCTTCCGACTTACACAAACGTTTGTCAGAATTTGCCCTTAAAAACGATATGACGATAAACGCTGTAGTAAACGATGCATTGGAAATTCATTTGCAAGAAAAAAGCGAAAAACATAGTACTATCCCTTATACAATACTACCTATGTTATTTGACACTAGCAAATATCAAAAAAACAACACATCAATTCAGACGAAAGGAAGCTTTAGCTATGATAGCAACTTTAAAACAATATGCCATCAATAAAAATTTCATAGAAATAAAACCTGCCGACAATGGAAGTGCCAAGCTGAGCGTAGAAGTTAATACAAAAATAAACCCACCAAAGTCTAAAGAGGATAACAAAACTGCGCATTTCAAGCTTGATGTAAACATCAGAAGCATAGAAAACGAAATGATTGCAATCTCACTTGAAATGAATTGCTTGTTTGAATTTGACGCACCACCAAAAGAATACAACGATAAAGTGTCCCAGGAATGTGCATCTGTTGCATTGCCGGAGCTTTCAGCAGTTCTCGACGGCACACTTCAACTTATGAAGTACCCTCCAATTGAACTGTGGAAAAACTTAGAGCCTCAAAATCAATAATATATGTTCATAGCAGTAACCCTCCCACTATCCGGGAATCGGCGAGCCTTTGAGCTTTTTGTTAAAAAAAACAACCCCCGGTACTGCAATACCGAGGATTGTAATAAATAGAGTGCATATAGATATACACACTAATACCAACAAAAGTATATCACATTGCACTCTACTTTGTCAACCCAAATTTATGCAAAGGAGTGCTGTATTATGAAAAGAAGAGCAGACGGCAGATGGAAAAAAGCTGTAACCATTAACGGCAAACGCAAAACCTTCTACTCCACCGCAAAAACCGAAAAGCAAGCCGAACGGGACCTCTTGCAGCAGATTATGAATTTTAACGAAGCAGAGGAACGCGGCGCGCTGTTTGTAGAGGTTGCAGACAAATGGGAACGGGACCACCTTCCCAAACTTGCCCACAGTACGGCTGAAGGCTACAAGTCTCTGATTGCGTTTGCAATGAAATATTTTGAATACGCTTACATAAAAGATATAAGACCAATTCACATAAAGCAATTCATGCAGAAGAAAATCAACCAAGGCTATTCCGCAAAACGTGTAGAACACCAAATGTCTGTTCTTGGCATGATTTTAAAATATGCTTGTATCGAAGGCTACATCACAGATAACCCTGCACAATATATAACCGTTCCGAAAGGACTTCCAAAAAAGCCAAGAACCATTCCGAACAAGCAGGAGATGGAAACAGTTAAAATCAGCACAGATGCACCATTCGGTCTAATCGCATATACCCTTTTACATCTTGGTTTACGCAAAGGCGAACTCCTTGCTTTAGAAGCCACAGACATCGACCGAAAAAACAATCGTGTCCATATAAACAAATCTGTATACTTCAAAGGCAACGCACCATATATCAAACGTCCAAAAACGCCCGCAGGAGAACGAACAGTTATTCTCCCTGAGTGTTTAAAGGAAGTTTTACCAAAACAGCATATCGGGTTGATTTTCCGCGGCAAAAACGGGCTCATGACACACTCAGAGTTCCAAAGCGGATGGAAAAGCTACCAAAAGTCAACCGGATTGAATATAACACCGCATCAGCTCCGTCATGCGTACGCAAGCTATATCTTGCACGATTCTAAAATCGACGTAAAGACAGCCCAGTACCTGATGGGACACGCGGACATCTCCACCACTCAAAACATCTATACCCAAATCACAGAACAAGCATTGAGTGATGCAAGCCAACTGATTAGCGCACACCTTGAAGGTCAAAATGGTGTCAGCACCGCTACAGCCGACTAATATAGCCAAAGCTATAGTGTTCGACTCCCCGGTGGTTCACCAAAAAGAAGACACCTGTTAAGGTGTCTTTTCTTTTTGGTGAATTTTGTTCGAAGTCGAACCCCGGACGAGGGGCGCGAGCCCGAAGCGCTGCCGGTGGCAGATGAAGCGAGGCGCTCGCGGCGCAGCAACCAAAATTGCGCCCGATGAGGGCAAGCAATTTTGTGCGTTGCAAGAGGGCTTTGTTCGCTCAATCCAATATGAGGGCTACTCCGAAACACCTGTTAAGGTGTCTTTTTTGTTTGGTGATTATTCGAAGTCGAACCCCGGACGAGGGGCGCGAGCCCGAAGCGCTACCGGTGGCAGATGAAGCAAGGTGCTCGCGGCGCAGCAACCAAAATTGCGCCCGATGAGGGCAAGCAATTTTGTGCGTTGCAAGAGGGCTTTGTTCGCTCAATCCAATATGAGGGCTACTCCGGAACACCTTTTAAGGCGTCTTTTCTTTTTAGCACAAAAACCACCTTACCGTCACAGTAAGGTGGTTTATCTTAAGAATGATACAATATATCCATTTCCGGTAATGCCTCCATAATCGGAACACCCTCGATTTTACATTTTTTTAAGAATGTTTTACAATCTTGAAAAATCTCATCACTTGAGGAATTTTGTTTTCCAATCACAATCCCATCCGGTGTCCATGCCAAAACTGTGTACATTTCTCCACGAAAAGAAAATTCAATATCCGCGCCCTCGTCTATTAAGTTAATCAATTCGTTCTTTTCAATAATCATAGCAGGTCACTCCAATCTGAATTCTGTTTCCGAAAAATAGTCGGCAGAGCCTCTCCGCTTCGGTCAATGGATTTTATTTTCTTCTCTGAATGAAATAAATCAGCAATTCCAATATCAAAAACACGGGAATAAGCCACACTATTGTGTCGAGCACGTCGGTCATACCGAACCAGGAACAAACCAAATATGCTACGCAAAAGCCGATACCTAAGACGCGAATGATATAAACAAAGATGTTTTTATTCATCTTTTTTTCCTCGTTTTCGCGTTTTGCAAGATCTTGTTCCAATTCCAGTAGCTTGCAATTTCGCAGCAGCGCTGCAAAACGGTTCACCACCACCACAATACCAACTATATATCCTGTATCAAACGTCTCTTTGAAAGCAGCAAGTACAATCAAGCCTACCCCAATCAGCATCCAGAGTACATTTACAAGGATTCTGTATTTAATCTTGTTTTTGAAGGTCATTTTTTTCGTGCTCCATTCATTTCTTCTTATTTTAACTGTACCACAGTAACGCCCAGGTCACCCTCGCCAAATCTGCCGAGGCGGAATTCCTCCACTCTGCGGTTGCATTTTAAAGCATCGTGAATCGCCTGACGCAATGCACCCGTGCCTTTGCCGTGCACGATGGTTACGGTTTTTAAGTTTGCTACCACCGCATCGTCAATAAACCGTTCCATTTCCGCAACCCCTTCTTCTGCAAACTTACCGCGGATATCCAGTTCGGGACTTATCACCTGGGATTTGCCCAAAGTAGAATGGTTTACCGAATAGCGCTTTGCCACTTCTGCGCCCGTATCCTCTTTGGCTTCCCGCAGGGACGAAAGGGGAACGGTGATTTTTAAAATACCCGTCTGGACAGTAACATTTCCTTTTTTATCGGGCAATGCTAAAACGGTGCCCTCGGTATCGGTATCCACCACATACACACGCATACCCGGAATAAGCTTTTGCGGTACAGCACCCGGTGCCTGCGGTTTTTTCTTCTGAATTTTTTTGGACAGACCGCCACTCTTTTCCCGAAGCTCTTTGCGGATGCGCTCCAATTCCTGCTGGGCTTCCTTTTGCTTTTCGGCAGCTCTTAATGCCTTTACCTCGTCCAGCATGGCAGCAACCTCAGCCTCTGCATCCTCGATAATTTTCTGCGCCTTTTGCATGGCTTCCTTTTCGATGCGGATTTTTTCCTTTTCCAGACGGTTATAGGTCTTTTCCACACTCGCCTGCTGATCCGCCGCTTTCTGGGACAGCTCTTCTGCCCGAAGCTGTTCCGCTTCAGTCTGCTGTCTGTTTTGTTCAAGCTCTTTTAAAACATCCTCGAATTTTACATTTTCACCCGAGAGATAGTCTTCTGCCTGCTCTAAAATTTTCTTATCCAGACCCAGCTTTTCGGATATGGCAAAGGCGTTGGATTTGCCCGGCATGCCGATGTTTAACTGATAAGTGGGTCGGAGGGTTTCTACATCAAAGGCACAGGAGGCGTTTTGCACTCTGTCCTCTGTCATGGCATACAGCTTCAGCTCGCTGTAATGGGTAGTTGCCACCGTTTTAGCACCTTTTTTGCGCACATGCTCTAAAATGGACATGGCAAGTGCTGCGCCCTCGGTGGGGTCTGTGCCTGCGCCAAGCTCGTCAAACAAAACAAGGCTTCCGCGACCTGCAAATTTTACAATTTTTACAATGTTGGTCATGTGTGCCGAAAAAGTACTTAAGCTTTGTTCGATAGACTGCTCATCCCCGATGTCTGCAAAAATTTTACGGAACACCGAAATCTCTGCGTTATCGGCTGCAGGAATCAAGAGACCGCTTTGCGCCATCAGACACAAAAGCCCGAAGGTTTTTAAGGATACCGTTTTACCGCCCGTGTTGGGACCCGTGATTACCAAGGTATCAAAATCATCCCCTAAGCGGATGTCGATGGGTACCGCTTTTTTGGGGTCTAACAAGGGATGTCTTGCCTTTTTGATGTTTAAAACGCCTTTATCGTTCACTTTCGGCTTTACGCCGTTGTAATCGAGGGCATATTTCCCCTTGGCAAAGGCAAAGTCCAGCTTGATAAGTGCTTCAATATTGACCAAGATATCTTCACCGCAATCTGCAACACGCTGCGAAAACATCTGTAAGATACGTTCGATTTCGTATTTTTCCTTTTGTTCTTCCTGTTTTAGCTTGTTATTGGTTTCCACCACCGCCATAGGCTCGATAAAAAGGGTCGCACCTGTAGAAGAGGTGTCGTGTACTAACCCCGGCACGTCGCCCTTATGCTCTGCCTTTACCGGCACAACAAATCTGCCGTTTCGGGTGGTAATTAACGCTTCCTGCAGGAATTTGGCGTTTCCGCCCGAAATAAAGCCGTTTAAGGTGTCGCGCACCTTGTTGCCCAACTGACGGATGGTACGGCGGATGGACAAAAGCTCACTTGAGGCGTTGTCTGCCATTTCTTCTTCATTTAATATAGAGGAAGTGATGTCCGCTTCTAAGGTATCAAAGGGTAAAATATCGCGGATATAGCCTGCAAGCACAGGAAATTCTTCAATTCCCTCGCCGTAGCCGTGGTAGGCTTTGCCGCAAGACAAAACCCTTGCGATATCCAGAAGCTCTTTCATGGACAGCACACCGCCCGACATGGCACGCTTGATGCTTGCGGTCTGACCTTTGACCGCGCAATGGGGCGGAGACGCAAATTTCAACAGACATTTTAATGCCTGGTCGGTTTCGGAAAGGGATTCCTCCACCAAATAAAGGTCTGTTTCAGGCTTTAAGCCAAGAACCTTCTCCTTGACCGAGTCGCCCGTCGCAAAGGTTTCCAATTTTTGTAAAACCTTATCAAATTCCAATGTTCTTAAAACCTTGTCATTCATTTTCTGTAATCCTCACATAAATCCTTAAGGCTCACGGCAGTCGCTTTGCCGATTGCCAATTGTTTCATAAATAAGACTGCTTTTTTATAGCTTCCGCAAAAGGGCACGGTTTGTTGCAAAAGAATGCCTTTCTGCTGCGTGATGCCCACCGTCAGAGGTGTGCCTTTTTGTACATAATAACAAATATTGCCCGTTTTCGGTGTGCTTGCTGTGCCGACGATATGTTTTTGCATACACTCAACTCCCTTAAAAAACAGAGTATCAAGTTTGATTTTCCGTTTCAAGAGAATTTTTCAGGCTGTTTTTATATATTTTCTTATGATTTCGGCCGTTTTCTTATTCGGACGCGATTTTTCTTAAGCTTTCTACAGATGCTTTTAAATGTGCGTCTGAGGTAAGGGCATTGTTATAGATTTCAATGATGCAGTCGCCCTTGTAGCCAAAAGCCTTTAAATCGCGGAATACTGCGGAAAAGTCCACATCCCCATCCCCAGGCAGGAGACAGTCGGAGATGTCATTTGCATCCGAGATATGTACGTTTAAAAGGCGGTTCGAAAAAAGCTTTACATATTCAAGATAATTGAAGCCTGCTCTTCGTGCCTGCTTTAAATCCAGGGTGAAGCCTAAATGGGGAGAGGTCAGCTTTGGCAAAACTGCTTTTAAAAATTCTATGTCATGGGTTACGCACCAGCTTACGTTTTCCAAGGCAAGCTTTATGTCATACTCCCCTGCAACGTCTGCAAGGTAGTTGATTTTTTCCGCAAAGCCATCGGCATCAAAGTATTTAGAAAGCATTTCCTTGCGTGCACCGTGGAAGGTATGATATTTAGCACCCAGCAAAAGTGAGGCGCTGAGCACCTTGCGGTAGATGCGTTCGGCATCGGTTACACGCCTTTGGTAATCCGAGAACAAAAACGGCTCGTGCTGTGCCACAAACGAATGCACCGAAACCACCTTTATGCCTGAAGTATCCAGTTTTTCTTTTAACGCCAGACAGAATTCCGGCGCATATTCCGATTCGGAATTTAAAAACACCTCTGCCGTATTGACGCCGATTGCCTGCAGGCGGGCAGGGATATTTTCCGTAAGCTCCGGATAAAAGCATGCCGTTGAAACACCGATTTCCATAATTTTTACTACCTCTTCCATTATTTCAGCATTGTATTACACCATACATCTATGCTACTATTTAAGTATAGCATACATTCCAAAAAAAAGAAAGGGGATTTAAAAATTTTGCGTATACTTTTTTCTCATATAAATAAATTAAAAGGCTTTTCTAAATTTGCCTATCTTTTTTCCACCTCGGTGGCATTGTTTATTCTTCTGTTCTGCCTTGTGCTTCGGTTTGTACTCCCTTTAAGCACTTCCTTTTTGTTTATCGCCCGGGAAACCATTATAACCGCGGCAGGCATCTTTCTGATTGGCTTAATTATTTCTGTTTTTGCCCGATTTGCACAAAAACCAACCGATTGAGGTTGGTTTTTTCTGTGTTTTTGTTATTTTTTTCTGTGAAACTATTGACTTTTTTGGTTTTTTGTTGTAAACTTGTATATGAAGGAGAATGAGAAAATCTATGGTATCTATGATAATCTGTGATTTGGACGGCACTTTGCTTCCCAAAAACGCAAAAAATCTACAACCGAATATTTTAGATGCTTTAGACAGCTTTTCCGAAAAAGGGATTGCCCTTTGCATTGCAACAGGCAGAAGCTATGTGCAGGTTAAACGGATGTTTGAAGGCTTAAAGCATCCTGCCTATTTCATCTGCTCGGACGGTGGCATTACAGTATATAAAGAAGAAACCCTTTTAAAATTTCCGATTGCCTTTGACAAAACAGACTATCCCACAGCCATTGGCTACGGCAAATATATCGCCTATGCCTCCTGCGGGAACAAGCCCTTTTACCGACAGGCTAAGGCAGACTATAACGGGCATGTACTTCCCCTTTGTGAATGCAGGGATGAAATCTATAAGGTGGCGGTTAAAAACGCACCCTTAAAAGAAATTCCGGGACTTAAACGCATTTACAAAGATGCCACATGGCAGGAATACATTTCCCCTGAAACCGACAAAGGCGTTGCGTTAAGCGCGCTGCAAAAAAAACTTGGCATAAAAAAAGAAGAAACATACATTTTCGGGGACGGCTTAAACGATATCCCCATGACGCCTTACGGGAAAAGCTTTTTAATCGGCAACGGCTTTCCCGGCTGGCAAAACCATTTTGAACAAAAATACAAAGACTTTATGACGGCTATAAAGGAGGTTACCTTATGAATACAGCACATTTCAGAGAAATCGCAAAGACAGACCGAATCGGTCGCTTAATTGAAAATCTTTTTAAGAAGATGCCAGAAGTAGAGGCTGACCGTGCGGTTTTAATCACAGAAAGCTATAAAGAAACCGAAAACTTACATATTTATTTAAGACGTGCAAAGGCTTTTGAACACATCTTAGATAATATTCCGATTACCATCCGTGATGAGGAATTGATTGTAGGCAGCGGTACAAAGGCGCCCAGAGGCTGTCAGGTATACCCCGAATTCTCTTACGCGTGGTTAGAGGGTGAATTAGACACCATTGAAACCCGTACCGCAGACCCCTTTTATGTATCGGAAGAAACAAAGAGAAAGTTAAGAGAAGTGTTCCCCTACTGGAAGAACAAGACCACAAGTGAGCTTGCCGAATCGCTCATGGCACCCGAAACCAAAACGGCTATGGCGCACAATCTGTTTACCCCGGGCAACTATTTCTATAACGGCATCGGGCATGTAACGGTAGACTACGGCAAGATTTTAGCGGTTGGCTACAACGGCATTATAAACGAAACCAAAGAAGCGATGGCAAAGCTTGATATCAGCGATGCAGATTATGCAGACCGCTATACCTTCTTACAGAGTATACTGATCAGCTGTGAGGCGGTTATCCGTTATGCGGCGCGCTATGCAGAGCTTGCCCTTTCTATGGCAAAATCCGAAACCGATGACAAACGAAAAGCAGAACTTTTAAAGATTGCAGAAAACTGTGTACAGGTACCCGGCAACGGTGCAAGAAGCTTTTACGAGGCTTGCCAGTCGTTCTGGTTTGTACAGATGCTCATTCAGATTGAATCCTCGGGTCACTCCATTTCCCCCGGCAGATTTGACCAGTACATGTATCCCTACTTTGAAAAGGATATGGCGCAGGGTAGCTTGACCTATGAATTTGCGCAAGAACTGATGGACTGCATCTGGGTAAAGCTGAATGATTTAAACAAAGCACGCGATGCGGCATCGGCAGAAGGCTTTGCCGGCTACAGCCTGTTCCAGAACTTAATCGCAGGCGGTCAGACCAAAGAGGGCTTGGATGCCACAAACGATTTGTCTTACATGTCCATCCAGGCAACCATGCATGTTATGTTGCCGCAGCCGTCTTTTTCGGTGCGCGTATGGAACAACACCCCCCACGAATTTTTATGTAAGGCAGCCGAGCTTACCCGTACGGGCGTAGGACTTCCTGCCTACTACAATGACGAAGTGATTATCCCGTCTCTTTTGTCCCGTGGACTTACCATGGAGGATGCAAGAGAATACAATATCATCGGTTGCGTTGAGCCGCAGAAATGGGGCAAGACCGACGGTTGGCATGACGCGGCATTCTTTAACATGTGCCGTATCATCGAGCTGGTGTTTGACAACGGCAAGGATAACGGCGAACAGGTGGGCATTCCCACAGGCGATGTGACAAAGATGACCTCTTTCGAAGAGGTGTTTGAGGCATACAAGGCACAGATGAAATACACCATAAAGCTTCTTGTAAATGCCAACAACTCCATCGACGTGGCACACGCAAAGCGTTGTCCGCTCCCCTTCCTTTCTTGTATGGTAGAAGATTGTATCGGCAGAGGAAAGTCGGTGCAAGAGGGCGGTGCTATCTACAACTTTACAGGCCCGCAGGGCTTTGGTATTGCCAACATGGCAGACGCGATGTATGCCATCAAAAAGCTGGTGTTTGAAGAAAAATCCGTAACCATGGCTGAACTGAAAGAAGCTTTGCAAAACAATTTCGGAGAAAGCACCTCGGCAGAGAATGCAGAAGAAGTGACCACCCAGATTGTAAAGGCACTTGTCGCATCGGGCAAAACCGTAACCGAAGAGCAGATTGCTTCTATTTATAAGCAGGTTGCAGGTAACAGCGGTGACGAAAAATACACTTCTGTGCGCGAAAAGATTTTGGCACTTCCGAAATTCGGTAACGACATTCCCGAAATCGACAGCTTAGCTCGAGAGGTTGCTTATACATACACCCGTCCCATGGAAAAGCACAAAAACCCCAGAGGCGGTATTTTCCAGGCAGGTCTTTATCCGGTATCGGCAAACGTACCCCTTGGTGCACAGACCGGCGCAACGCCTGACGGCAGACTGGCATACACCCCCGTGGCTGACGGTGTATCCCCCAGCGCAGGCGCAGACGTTTCAGGTCCTACTGCATCTGCAAACTCGGTTTCCAAGCTTGACCACGGCATTGCCTCCAACGGCACGCTGTTTAACATGAAGTTCCATCCCTCTGCATTAAAGGGACAAAAGGGCATTGAAAACTTTGTGGCACTTATCCGCGGTTACTTTGATCAGAAAGGCTCGCACATGCAGTTTAATGTGGTAAGCCGTGAAACCTTAAGAGATGCACAGGCACATCCTGAAAACTACAAGAGCTTAGTGGTTCGTGTGGCAGGCTACAGCGCACTGTTTACCACCCTCTCGAAATCGCTTCAGGACGACATCATCCGCAGAACCGAACAGAGTGGATTTTAATAAAGGAATTTAAATACTATGAATTACGAAAACATTACCGGAAGAATATTTGATATTCAGCGTTTTTCGGTACATGACGGACCGGGCATCCGCACCATCATCTTTTTAAAGGGATGTGCACTCCGTTGCAAATGGTGCTGTAATCCCGAATCCCAGAGCTTTGAAATCGAAACCATGAAATTAGATGACGGCAAGGAAAAGCTTGTGGGACGGGATGTGACCGTTCGGGAAATCATTGAGACGGTTGAAAAGGATATGCCTTACTATCGCCGTTCGGGCGGTGGGCTGACCCTGTCGGGCGGTGAATCGCTCCTGCAACCACAGTTTGCAGAAGGCATTTTACGGGCTTGTCAGGAAAGAGGCATCAATACCGCCATCGAAACCACCTCGGTGGTGGATTACAAGGTGATTGAACCGCTTCTTCCGCTCATTGACACCTATATGATGGACATTAAGCACATCAATCCTGAAAAGCACAAGGCATTTACCGGAAAAGACAACCAAAGAATTCTGGAAAACGCAATCAAAATTGACAGAAACGCAAATAAAATGATTGTCCGCGTGCCTGTCATCCCAACCTTTAACGATACAGAGGAAGAAATCCGCGAGATTGCAACCTTTGTTTCCAAATTAGAAAAGACCAACGAAATGCATCTGCTGCCCTACCACAAGTTCGGCACAGACAAGTATCGCTGGTTAGGGCGCGATTACACCATGCCGGATGTGGATACACCCACAGACGAAAAAATGGAGCGCCTGAAAAAAACTGCAGAAAGCTTAGGCATTACTTGCCGGATAGGAGGTTAACCCATGGAATATCAGGACAAAACGCGCATCATACAAGAGCTGGTACCCGGCAAACAAATCACCCTTGCCCACATCATCGCAAACCCGGACGAAATTCTGTATAAAAAGCTCGGTCTTGACCCGGCGGTGGAATACAGCAAAAGTGCCATTGGCATCATCACCATGTCACCTGCCGAAACTGCGATTATCGCAGGAGATATCGCCATTAAAGCTTCGGGTGCAGAATTGGGATTTGTAGACCGCTTCAGCGGTACACTGATTATCACCGGCACCGTCTCGCAGGTAGAGGCTTCCTTAGAAGCCGTTTGCGATTACTGCAGACAGACTTTAAGCTTTACGGTTTGTGAAGTGACCCGCACATGAGAACAATTATTTTTATGGGACGCAGCGGCTGCGGCAAAACAACACTGACACAAGCCTTGCGGGAAACGCCCATCAGCTATCAGAAAACCCAGGACATTCAGTATTTTAACGGTATTATTGACACCCCCGGGGAATATGCGGAAAATCAGCATTTGGGACGGGCACTTGCCCTTTACTCCTACGAGGCGGATGTGGTTGGCTTATTGCTTTCCGCCACCGAAGAATATTCGCTGTTTCCGCCAAACGTCACCTGCCTTGTAAACCGTGAGGTGATTGGCATCGTGACCCACATCGACTGTGAAGGCGCAAACCCGGAGCGTGCAGAACGGTGGCTTCGGCTTACGGGTTGCACAAAAATCTTCCATATTAACTCAAAAGATAAGAAAACGTTGGTTTCTTTGTTGGATTTTCTTCAAAACAAAGAATAAAAACAGAAAAAACCACAAAAAACCACAAAAAAGTGTTGACATTCATGGGAAACCATGGTAAAATAAAGACAAAAGTAGTAAAAAACAAAGAAAACAAAAATTCATAAAAAAGGAGAAATGAAACAATGACATCTGAATTCGAAATCAAAAAACAAATTTGCGACATCGGTAAGAGAATTTACAACAGAGGCATGGTTGCTGCAAACGACGGTAACATCTCCGTTAAAATCAGCGACAACGAATTCCTCTGCACCCCCACAGGCGTATCCAAGGGCTTTATGACCCCCGAATACATCTGTAAGGTTGACGCAGAAGGCAATGTGATTCAGGCAAACGGCAACTTCAAGCCCTCTTCTGAAATCAAAATGCACATGCGTGTATATAAGGAAAGACCTGACGTTAAGTCTGTTGTACACGCACATCCTATCTATGCAACCGCTTTTGCTATCGCAGGCATTCCGCTGACACAGCCCATCATGCCCGAAGCAGTTATCGCACTCGGTTGCGTTCCGATCGCTGAATACGGCACGCCGTCCACCAACGAAATCCCGGATGCTGTTGAAAAGTATCTCCAGTACTATGATGCAGTTCTTCTTGCAAACCACGGTGCACTTTCCTACTCCGATTCTTTGCTTGCGGCTTACCACAAGATGGAATCCCTGGAATTCTATGCAGAGCTTCTCTTCAAAGCAAAACAGCTCGGCGGTCCGAAAGAACTGAATGAAGAACAGGTTCAGCGTCTCTATGAAATCAGAAGACAGTTCGGTTTATCCGGTAAGCACCCTGCAAACCTCTGCCCGAACGCAAAAGAAGGCAAAGCAAGCTGTCATTCCTGCGGCGGCAACTGCCATTCCAAGAGCAGCAATTCCGATGCAGATTTAATTGCTGAAATTACAAAGCAGGTTATGGCACAGCTGGGTAAATAATTTTACCTACATATTTATAAAGAAAGGAAACGGTCATGCAGAATCAGGAACTTTCCGAAATTGTGGCAAAGGTTGTGCAGAATCTCACATCTAAAAAAATAAGCCTTGCCCTGGCAAAAACCGTTGCCGATAAAATTCAGGACAAAGCCAAAGAGTTAGGTGTAAACGCAGTCATTGCCATTTGCGATAAGGGTGCAAACCCGATTCTCGTACATTCTATGGACGATGCATACATCGCAAGCTATGATATTGCGGTAAACAAAGCGTTTACCTGTGCTTCCCTTAAAATGTCCACCAAAACCTTATCGGGGCTTGCACAGCCCGGTAAAAGCCTGTATGGCATTCAGTTCACCAATCAGGGTAAGATTGTGATTTTCGGCGGTGGCGAACCGCTTGAAGTTAACGGTGAAGTCATCGGCGGACTCGGGGTAAGCGGTGGCTCGGAAGAGCAGGACACCCTTCTTGGCGCTTACGGAAAATCCGTGTTTGAAACGGAGATTTCAAAGCTATGAAACAAGGTCTTAGAATTGTAAAAACCACAGAGCCGGAACTTACGGCATATAAAATGGTCGAAAAGGGCGGTTACCTTTTATCAAAAGCAGAGCTAAACATTCTTTTGAAAAAATGGGAATCCTTAACCAACTTAAATGTTGCCCTTTCTGCCATGCATGCGACCTTTGCGCAACCGCCTCGTTATTTAATCATTCCGGATTTTACGCCGGAGATGCAGAGAGATTTTAAAATCCCGGTACGAGGCATTCAAAATATGACGGACAGGAGAAATGTGAATATGAATCAGGATAAAATCCAGGAAATTGTAAAACAAGTTCTGTCCCAGATGGAAAACGGTGCGGTATCTAAGCCCGCTTCCTCCAAAGCCATTCCGAAAACCAGCAGAGCAGCCATGCTCACCAAGCTGGAAAACTACGAAATCAAGGAATTCCCCATCCCCGAAATCGGTGATGATGAAATTTTGGTTAAAGTAGAAGGCTGCGGTGTTTGCGGTACCGATGCGCACGAATTCAAAAGGGACCCCTTCGGCCTCATTCCTTTGGTTTTGGGTCACGAAGGTACCGGTGAAATTGTAAAAATCGGTAAAAACGTAACAAAAGACAGTGCAGGCAAGCCCTTAGGTCTTGGCGACAAGGTTGTAACCTGCATGATTTTCAAAGATAACCCCGACATCACCATGTTTGACTTAAACAAGCAGAACGTGGGCGGTGCGGATGTATACGGACTTCTGCCCGATGACGACATCCATTTAAACGGCTGGTTTGCCGATTACATGGTTATCCGCAAGGGCTCTACCGTATTTAACGTAAGCGATTTGAATCTCGACCTTCGAATCTTAATCGAACCCTGTGCCGTTTTAATCCATGCGGTTGAACGGGCAAAAACCACCGGCATCCTGCGCTTTAACAGCCGTGTTGCCGTACAGGGCTGCGGACCGATCGGACTTATTTGTATCGCAATTTTGCGCACCATGGGTATCGAAAACATCGTTGCAATCGACGGTGAAGAAAAGAGACTTAACTTTGCTAAGGAAATGGGTGCAACCGCAACCGTGAACTTTAAGGCGTTTAAGGGTCAGGAAGCATTGGCAGAAGGCGTAAAGGATGCTCTTGGCGGTTACTTTGCAGACTTTGCATTCCAGTGCACCGGCTCGCCCATTGCCCACAGCAACATCTACAAATTCATCCGCAACGGCGGCGGTCTTTGTGAACTGGGCTTCTTCATCAACGGCGGCGATGCAACCATCAATCCGCACTTTGATATCTGCGCAAAAGAAATCACAACTGTTGGCTCCTGGGTATACACCTTAAGAGACTATGCAACCACCTTTGATTTCTTAAAGCGTGCAAAGGGCATCGGTCTTCCCATCGAGAAGCTGATTACCCACAAGTTCCCCTTGGAACAGATTAACGAAGCGCACATTACAAACCTGAAAATGGAAGGTTTGAAAATTGCAATTATAAACGAATAAGTAAAGGGAGGCAAATAAAATGGCATTAGAAGCATTAGGTATGATCGAAACAAGAGGCTTAACCGCTGCAATCGAAGCATCGGATGCAATGGTTAAGGCAGCAGAGGTTACCTTAATCGGTACAGAAAAAATCGGTTCCGGTCTGGTAAGCGTTATGGTACGCGGTGACGTTGGCGCAGTTAAGGCTGCTGTTGAAGCAGGTGCAAACCTTGCACAGAGACTTGGCGAACTGGTTGCAGTACACGTTATCCCCCGTCCGCATGCAGATGTGGAGAAAATTTTACCGAAATTTTAACAGGCGGTGAACAAAATGGCAACAGCAAAAAAAACAACAGCCAAGGCAACAAAGCCCAAGGCTGCAGAAATTAAAGAAGTTGTAGAAATTAAGGAGGAAAAGAAAATGGCATTAGAAGCATTAGGTATGGTAGAAACAAGAGGTTTGGTAGCTGCAATCGAAGCAGCTGACGCAATGTTAAAGGCTGCAAACGTACAGCTGGTTGGCACCGAAAAAATCGGTTCCGGTCTGGTAAGCGTTATGGTTCGCGGTGACGTTGGTGCGGTTAAGGCTGCTGTTGAAGCAGGTAACGCATCTGCTCAAAAGCTTGGCGAAATCATTGCTACCCACGTTATTCCCCGTCCTCACGGCGATGTGGAAAAGATTCTGCCTGCATTGAAATAAGAGGTATAACGGTTCTCGGGTGGCTTTTTGCCACCCGGGGAACTTGTTGTTTTGAGCAGAGCAACGCAAAAGACACTTGCATTGTTGTGCTAAAGACAACAAACAAAAAAGCAGGAGGTAAAGAAAATGCTGATTGGTAAAGTTATCGGAAGCGTTGTATCCACACGCAAAAACGAAAATTTAATCGGTAACAAATTCATGGTGGTTGAGCCGTTAAAGGATGCAAACCCCACCTTAGGCAAGATTGTTGCGGTTGACAACATTGGCGCCGGCATCGGCGAATATGTGTTGGTTGCAACCGGAAGCAGTGCAAGAATCGGTTGCGGTATGGAAAACGCACCGGTGGATGCGGCTATTGTGGGTATTTTGGACGAAACCCCGAATTTATAATTTAAATGATTTTATTTCAGCAGGAAAGGGAGGGAAAGCACATGACCATCAAGGAATTAGCAAAAATATTACAGGATAACGGCGTCTGCGGTGCAGGCGGTGCAGGCTTTCCTTCGCACGCAAAGCTGAACGAAAAAGCAGATACCATTATCTTAAACTGCGCAGAATGCGAGCCTCTTTTAAAGGTACACCGCCATGTGTTAAAGGCGCACACCTTTGAAATTTTAAAGGCACTTCAATTGGTTTGTGAGACGGTTGGGGCAAAGGATTGCATCATTGCCACAAAACCCTCCTACAAGCGCACGGTGGAGGCTTTAAGAGAAGCACTCCCCGCCTTCCCGGGCATTCGCCTTTCCCTGATTCCGGAAACCTATCCTGCAGGGGACGAAGTGATTACCATTTTCGAGACCACGGGCAGAGTTGTACCGCCCGGCGACATCCCCATTTCGGTGGGTGTCAGCGTTTACAATGTAGAAACGGCATACAACATCTACCGGGCAGTGTGGGAAAATAAGCCGGTTACCCATAAATACGTAACCATGGCAGGTGAAGTGAAAAACTCTGTTACATTGCACGTGCCGATTGGCACAAGCTTTACCGATCTAATTCGGTTAGCAGGCGGTGCAACGGTTGAAAAATACAGTCTGCTTTCAGGCGGACCTATGATGGGAAACCCTGTTTCTCCATCGGATGTGGTGACCAAAACCACCAACGCAATTTTAGTGCTTCCCGAAAACCACCCGGTTATTATCCGGAAGCAGAACAAAACAAACATCAACATCAAACGGGTCATGAGCGCTTGCTGTCAGTGCAAAACCTGCACCGACATGTGCCCGAGACATTTACTCGGACATCCCATCGAGCCAAGCGAAATCATGCGTGCCGTATCTTCGGGCAAGGTTTCAAACCCTGAGGCGATTGTAAATGCCGCCTATTGTTCGGGTTGCGGTGTGTGCGAATTGTATGCCTGCCCCCAGTCTTTAAGCCCCAAAGCCATTATTCAGGACTTAAAAATGGCACTTAAAGCTTCGGGACAGAAGCTCCCCGAACCCCAATTTGATGCAGTATCAGACAAACGACCCTACAGACAAATCCCCAAAGCCCGTGTAACCGCACGGCTTGGGCTTACAGAATACAACAAGCTCGCTCCCCTTACAGACGAAATTCCAAATGTTTCAACCGTAAAGGTTAAGCTCAGCCAACACGCAGGTGCACCGGCTGTTGCCTGTGTAAAAGAGGGCGATGCTGTAGCACAGAATCAAATCATCGGCACACCGAAGGAAAAGGCGTTAAGCAACGCCATTCACGCGCCCATTGACGGCATCGTTTCGGTTGTGTGCGAGCAGTTTATTGTAATTAAAAAGGAGGCACATAAATGAGCAAGGCAATCGGTATGGCGGAATACCAGACGGTGTCCACCGGTGTAAAAGCCGCAGACATTATGGTTAAGACTGCCGACGTTGACATCATCGAGGCGCAGGTTGTGTGCCCCGGTAAATACACGGTTTTAATCACCGGCGAATTAAGTGCAGTCCGTGCTGCAATTGATGCGGCAAAGGGTGTACAGGGCTCAAAAATGATTGACAGCTTTGTGCTCGGCAACCCGGACGAATCTATATTCCCTGCAATTTACGGGGCAAACCCGGTAGAAAATCCGTCCGCCCTCGGTGTTCTGGAAACCTTTTCCGCGGCATCCATTATTGTGGCGGCAGATATGGCAGCCAAAACCGCTGAAGTTCAGTTGATTGAGCTTCGCATCGCAAAGGGTATGTGCGGTAAATCGTATATGTATATCACAGGCTCGGTTTCAGCTGTGCAGGCAGCAATTGAGCGGGCTGAGCAGGAGGTTGCAGGCGGCGGAATGTTCTTAGACAGCTCGGTCATTGCCAACCCCGACAGCAAAATGTGGGAACAGATTTTATAAGGAGGATAAAAACAGATGGAATTCAACGAAAAACTTGTGCAGGAAATTGTAGCTAAAGTTGTTGCAAATGTTTCGGGCGCACCCGTGGCAGGCAAAAAACAGCTTGGCGTTTTTGATACCATGACAGAGGCATTAACTGCTGTAGACAAGGCTTATAAGCAGTTTAAGAGCTATTCTGTGGCACAGCGCGAAGAAATGATTAAAAACATTCGTCGCTTAACCTTAGAGGAAGCTGAAAACTTAGCAATCCTTGGCGTAGAAGAAACCGGCATGGGCAGAGTTTCGGATAAAATCATCAAGCATCAGCTGGTGGCAAACAAAACCCCCGGTACTGAAGATTTGAAACCGCAGGTGTTCACCGGTGACGAGGGCTTAACCTTAATCGAAATGGCACCCTATGGTGTAATCGGCTCAATTACCCCCTCTACAAACCCCAGTGAAACGGTTATCTGCAACTCCATGGGCATGATTGCAGGCGGTAACGCGGTGGTATTTAACCCCCACCCCAATGCTTGCAGAACTGCAAACTATGCAGTTGACCTGGTAAACCGTGCAATCTTAGAAGCTGGCGGTCCCGAAAACTTAGTGGTTTCGGTAAAGAAACCGACTATGGATTCTTCTAATGAAATGGTTTCGTCCCCCATCGTAAGAATGCTGGTGGCAACCGGTGGTCCGGGCGTTGTAAAAATGCTTCTTTCCTCCGGTAAAAAGGCAATCGGTGCAGGTGCAGGTAACCCGCCCGTTATTGTAGACGATACTGCTGACATCGAAAAAGCAGGTGCAGACATTGTTAAAGGTGCAAGCTTTGACAACAACTTGCCCTGTATTGCAGAAAAAGAATGCTTTGTTCTTTCCAATGTAGCAGACAGACTGATTGATTCCATGTGCAAAAACGGTGCATACCTCTTAAAGGGTGAACAGATTGACCGGCTCTTAAAGGTTGCTCTGGTTGAAAAAGACGGCAAATACAGCATCAATAAAAAGTGGGTTGGCAAGGATGCAGGCAAATTCTTAAAAGAACTGGGCATTGATGCAGACCCGAGACTTATCATTTGTGAAACAGACAACAAGCACCCCTTCGTGCAGGTGGAAATGATGATGCCGATTTTGGCAATCGTTCGTGTAAACTCCATTGAAGAAGCCATTGAATATGCTTGTCAGGCAGAACACGGAAATCGCCATTCAGCACACATTCACTCCAAAAATGTTGACCACTTAACTGCCTTTGCAAGAGCGGTAGAAACCACCATTTTTGTAAAGAATGCGCCCTCTTATGCAGGGATTGGTGCAGGTGGCGAGGGCTATACCACCTTTACCATTGCAGGTCCTACCGGCGAAGGTCTGACTGCGGCACACTCCTTTACAAGACAGCGTCGTTGCGTATTGGTTGACGGCTTACACATTGTTTGATTGAGGTGAAAAAATGAAAGCATTAGGCATGATTGAAGTATACAGCTTCACCACCGCGGTTTGTGTGGCAGATGTTTGCGCAAAAACCGCAGACATTGAGGTTATTGCTTTTGACCGTAACCGTCCCATTTCTCCCGATGTTCCCGCTCCGCTTGTGATGATTGTTAAAATCTCGGGCGATGTCGGTGCGGTGCAGGCAGCAGTTGAAGCAGGCGTGAATTACGCAAAATCAAAGGGGAAATACATTGTGTCCCACATCATTGCAAATCCTGCAGACGGCACAGATAAAATGGCTTATTTGATGGATATCAACAAGGATAAATTCAACAAAAAGCTTCCCAAATCGTTCTTAAAAAAGGAGGCGGATAAGAAATGATTTCATCTATCGGATTGTTAGAGGTGCAGGGCTTGGTTGCCTCCATTAACGCACTCGATACCATGGTAAAAACCGCAGAGGTTCGTCTTATCCACACCGAAAAGCGTTTGGGCGGACGTTTGGTTACCTTGATTATCGCAGGTAAAGTAGACGCAGTAACCGCGGCAATTGAAGCAGGCGCAAAGCAGGCTTCCACCTTAGGCGAGGTGTTCGGTGCAGAGGTTATTGCAAATCCCCACGAAGAACTGGCAAAATTCTTCGATTTTGAACAGGCTAACAATTAATTTTAGTATATAAAGAAAGGAAGAGAATTATGGAAGCATTAGGCATGGTAGAAACAAGAGGTTTGGTTGCTGCAATCGAAGCAGCAGATGCAATGGTTAAGGCAGCAAACGTACAGCTGGTTGGTACCGAAAAAATCGGTTCCGGCTTGGTAAGCGTTATGATTCGCGGCGATGTTGGCGCGGTTAAGGCTGCAACAGAAGCAGGCTCTTCTGCAGCATCCAGATTGGGTGAACTCATTGCAGTACATGTTATCCCCCGTCCTCACGGCGATGTGGAAAAGATTTTACCGACTCTTTAATTTCTTTTAACCCCAAGGACGGTTTTTGCCGTCCTTGGCGGTAACTTTTCTTCAGAAAGGTAAATTGATTATGGATCAGAAAGCAATTGAAAAAGCCGTTCAGGCGGCGATTTTTGAATATAATACAGATAAAAACGAACAGGTGAAAATCGGCGTATCGCAGCGCCATGTGCATCTTTCGAGAGAAGACTTAGATACCCTTTTCGGCAAAGGCTTTGAGCTTACAAAATTAAAAACACTCATGGGCAGAGAATATGCCTCCGAGCAGTTTGTAACATTGGTTGGTCCGTCCTTAAAAGCCATTGAAAAGGTGCGTGTTTTAGGACCTGTGCGTAAAAATACACAAGTCGAAATTTCAAGAACCGATACATTCGTGTTAAAGGTAAGTCCCCCGGTTCGTCCCTCGGGCGAAATTGAAGGCTCTGAACGCCTGGTTCTGGTTGGACCGAAAGGCTCTGTGTATTTAAAAGAGGGTGTCATCATTGCCAACCGTCACATTCATTTAACACCGCAGTATGCCGAAAAGCACGGCATCCGCGACAACGATTATGTGGATGTGGAAATTGAAGGCATTAAGCCCACCAAATTTTATGATGTACAGGTGCGTGTGCGCGATGACTTTAATGTAGAAATGCATATCGACACCGACGATGCCAATTCCGCAGGCCTCAGAAATGGCGATGTGGTTAAGATTTTAAAATAATCCCTCCACCGCTGAAGCGGTCCCCCTCCCTTTAGGCAAGGGAGGCAGATAGGAATGAATAAAAGATACGGAGAATATAAAGATATGTTTGCTGTAGAAAGACAAAAAATTATACTGGACAGCTTAAAGGAAAACGGCGCGGTGCAGGTAAGTAAATTAAGCCAGGAGCTTGGTGTTACCGAAGAAACAGTGCGTCGTGATTTAGAAAAGCTTGAAAAAAATGAGCTTTTGATTCGTACCCACGGTGGCGCGATTCCGATTGAACAGGCAAAAATGGAGCTTTCTTTGGAAAAAAGAAAGAATACCAACACCGACATTAAAGAACGGCTTGCCAAAGAGGCGACAAAAGGGATTGTTCCCGGGGACACTATTTTCTTAGATGCCTCCACCACCACCTTTTACATGGCAAAAGAGCTTAAGGGTATGCACAACGTAACGGTCATCACAAACTCCATTCGTGTGATTCAGGAGTTAGGAGATGCCCAAGGGTTAAAAGTCGTTTCTGTGGGCGGTTTTGTGAGCCAGAACCAGTCTTTTGTGGGCAACCTTGCCGAAACAAACATTTCCCACTACTTTTTTGCGGACAAAATGTTCTTTTCCAGCCGCGGCATTACCGAAAACGGCGGAATTTTGGAAAGCAATGAGCAGGAATGTGCCATTAAGCAGAGAATGCTGAAAAACGCCAAGGAAACCTACTATCTTTGTGATGCATCCAAGCTCGGCAGAATCGGTTTTGCAAAGCTTTGCCAGTTTGACGAGGTGGATTACATCATCTCTGAAAGCTTTGAGGATGAGACTTTGGAAAAAGTGATTGCAGAGAATAATATTAAGTTAACGAAAATATAAAAAGTTCCCCCACACCGATTGGTGTGGGGATTCTTTAAGTTTTGGACTTTCTCTCCCTCCGTCACCGCTCTGCGGTGCCACCTCCCTCGTCAGAGGGAGGCAAAAAGGCTTCCTCTGACGAGGAAGCTGTTAAGCGTAGTGAGACTGAAGGAGAGAACTAGCACGCGTAGCGTGCCATTCGCCAAAAGTATTACTTGGAAGCTTTTGGACTTTCTCTCCCTCCGTCACCGCTTTGCGGTGCCACCTCCCTCGTCAGAGGGAGGCAAAAAGGCTTCCTCTGATGAGGAAGCTGTTAAGCGTAGTGAGACTGAAGGAGAGAAATAGCATGCGTAGCGTGCCATTCGCCAAAAGTATTACTTGGAAGCTTTTGGACTTTCTCTCCCTCCGTCACCGCTCTGCGGTGCCACCTCCCTCGTCAGAGGGAGGCAAAAAGGCTTCCTCTGATGAGGAAGCTGTTAAGCGTAGTGAGACTGAAGGAGAGAAATAGCACGCGTAGTGTGCCATTCGCCAAAAGTATTACTTGTAAACTTTTGGCGAAAGCGACAAGACAGAACGAAAAAGAAACAAGCTCGCTTTTAAAGCGAGCTTGTGTTTATTAAGTTCTTGTCTTGGAGCGTGTTCTGTGCGCACTTTTTACATCCCGGGGATAGGAAAAATGCGTACAGAATGGACGAATCGAACCCCGGAGGGGTATGCCCGCAATTATACAAAGGTATATTGCGGGTTCGATTCGTTCATAGCTTATCGGCATTATTAAAAAGAAACTCTGTTCAAACGAACAGAGTTTCTTCAATAAACATTTAAAAGTAAAAGTCTGCACGAATTTAATCTGCTTTTCTTGCCGATAAGCGTTCGGTGCGTACTTTTTACATCCCCGCCAGAATTATTCAGTTACGGGTACAGTTATAGGTGCACACAAGGGCAATGCGGTTGTACCGCTTGTCATGTAAGGTGTACCGCCCCATACATAAACAGTCTGACCTGCTTCTACCGCAACTTCAACGGGATTAATGGTCAATGCATAGTTAGCAGCAGATGCTTTAGAGCCGTCTGCATTCTTAACAACTACGAAGATCGGCTGTGCTTTCTTGGAAGAAATCACAACGTTACCGTCTGCATATTCTGCCTTAATGGTTGTATCTCCAAATCTCGCGTCTGTAATATACAACTGCGAAGCATCATACTTAGCATTGTTTACAAAGCTACCTGCAAGATTCTTGTAAACCGCGCCGTCAAAGGTTGTGTTGCTGAAGTTTGCATCCTTCTGCTTGATTGCAAGAACCAGTCTGCCTTCCGAAATTGCGTTACCCTGAATTTCATAGTTGATGAAGTTTGCAACCTTGGTATCATCACCCGAGGTAGCTGCATCATCCGAAGACAGGATAACGTAACCGGTTAAGTGCATGCCACGCATGCTGTCCTTTACGTTTACATCCGCCGGCATATTGCCATAGCTGGAAAGAATAACTGCAAAGTTGGAATTATTAAAGGTTTCGTCTGTCAGCTGTCTGTTGGTGTCCCAGGTAATGTTGGAGGTATATGCATATACCTTACCGCCAACAGAAATGGGATCGAACACACCAAGCAGAATTTCATCACCGTCGGAAAGGATATAACGATCCCAATCTTCGGTAATGGTTTCACCATTTACCGCAACATTTACACCGTCAATGGTGCTGCCATTAAAACCAACACGGTCGGTTTTGTTAAAGTATGCATTAAAATCAGCTTTGGTGGTAATGGAAGCCTGAATTGCTGCCGCTTCTTCCTGAGAAGCTGCCTTAACCAATGCAACATGGCTCAGACGAACAGCACCGCCGCCGATACCTACATTGAGAGTGTGATAGCCTGCGGTCAATTCTAAACCGTTTGCAGACTGCACATCATAGTGTGCGTTTACACCTAAACCACCGAATACAAATTTGTCGTCTGTGCCGTCATTATAAGATACATTGTCAACTTTAGCAGTCATATAACGTTCTGCACCCCAGCAACCGCCGTTGGCAATCATATAGTAGGTGCCATCTTCGGGAACCTTAATTGTAAGGTTTACTTTTGTACCGGAACTGAGAAGAAATACTTCACTGCCACTAAAAATGCTTGCATACGCAGTACCTGCACCGCCTGTTAAACCTAAACCAAAGGCTTCGTTGGTTGTGGGCGAAAGTGCCATGGTATCCATGCTGTTTGTAACCAAAGCACCGCTGGAGAGCAACGGATGCGCATCAATTCCGATATCTTCCTGCTTGTCAGCTGCAACAAGTGCGTCAAGCAAGGTAGGCTTGTTGATGTAATTGCCGTTTGCATCGGATTTACGAACATTCGGATAATAGGCTTCTGCCGCACCTGCGGTTACAGCTAATTCTGCGCCGTCAACTGTTACGGTTGCAGTTTCTGCCGCAGGAACAGAAGTTTCAATGGTTACACCTGCCGGCTCCAGAGGACTTGCATTATACTGAATGGTAACGGGTGTTTCCGCATCCGAACGGGGGCAGAATGCCACACCGTTTGCACCTGCATAGGAACCGGTTTCAGACAAGATACGAATCGGAACCTGCTGACCCTTTGTTAAGGTAACAGGGGTGTTGTTGTTTTCGTTCTGCCACTGATAACCCATAGTAGTACTTACATTGCTGTTGCCAAAGGTTAAGGTTTTGCCTGCAACATCCAATACAATTAAGCGCTGATAAGAGCTGCTTGCATTTGCCGAAGCAGAGGTATCTCTTTTTGCAACAAACACATCATAAATGCCGTCTGCCGGAGCAGTAAATACGGTGTACGGACCGTCGAGATTACTATCCTGCAAAGTGGAAGCATAAAGCCCCGCTGACGCCCCGTTGGAGATGACATATGCACCTGTTACAGGTGTTTCACCACCCACAAAGGTGTTGATTTTTTCGTCAGCGATAAAGAATGAGGTCAGCGGAAAATCGCCGTTCGCCTGGAACGTGCCGCTTGCATGCAGGGTTGCTTTTACAGTTGCTTTAAGCGGAGCACCGTTTGTCTTATACTTCAAAAACGCAACCAGGTTATTACCGTAAACGTTTCCAGCCGTTTGGAGTGATGCCGCCCCGGTTGTTTCGTCCATGGTTAAAAGTGCCTGCAATTCGGCATTGGTTTTAGATTCTTCAACCATTGCGGTTGCTACTTCGCCGTTTGTGGGAAGCAAATAGGTAATCCAGAGACCGTAGTTTGTTTTGATTTCCGCTTTTCTTGCAGGCATGGTGTATACATTTTCACCTTCGCCCAAAGTATATTCGGGAATTGTGATGGAGCAACCTGCCTTGGTAAGCTCGTCGCTTTTCAACATATTCTGAATTGTAGCATCTTCAAAGGTTAAAGGTGCACCACTGGATTGAATTTCAACGGTTACGGTTAAGTCCTGAATGGAAGCAGTTGCATCCCAACGTCCCCAAAGGTCATTATAAACCTTATTGGTTAAGGTGTGGGCATAGTCTGCCGCAAATGCAGGGACAGCCGTAAGTACAAAACAAAAGACAAGCAATACTGCTAAAATCTTTTTGCCTGTTTTCATTATTATTATCTCCTTTACATAGTTTTCTGTCACGCATAACAATCGGTTTTTTGCGGGAACAGATACCGCTTTTACAAAAACCATCCTTAAAAAACTCCTGAATTTTGGGGTGAAAGGAATTTTTGCTTTTCATCTCCCATCGGCGAAACAGTAGGCAAAAACCGCTAGAAAATAAAGCAGATTTAAAGATTGTTATTTTGTTTTTACACGGGCTCATGGATGCCGTGTATGTGCCGTCTATGGTAAAGAACGTAAATCGGATTGACGAGCCCCAAAGCCCACACATGTCAAATCAACTGGTCAGGAAGAACGGTTGCTTTTTCTTACCCCGGGTGGTTAAGCCGGAAAAAAGCAAGAGGACAGTATGCGGTTGTCTTTACTTTTTAAGCGCGATAAAGACGGTTGAGTTTTATCGGCATGCAATAGCCGTCCTTTGGATAGCAACCCCAAAGGAATTAAGGTTTTATCAACGCTTAATAACAATTTTATTGTAGCATACGCAAATTACGTACACAATGGAATTATCCTGTATGGACTAAAATCATTCCGCAATTGACTTTATAATTGTATCATACCACAAAAAACAATAGAAGAAGTTGCAAATATTGTCAATTTGTTTGCATTTCTTGTTATCATTGCCACAACACTACGCAATACAGTATACTCCACATTGTTTTGTATGTAAATACACTTTTTGAGCAAGTTGTTGCACTTTTTGACACACTCACCAATTTTATTTTATCATGGCAAGGGTAAAAAGTAAATACCTTTTCAGTTGATTTACTCTGCGCTTTCGAGCCATAAACAGCACCGTTTCTCTACTTTCCGTAGATATTTCAGAAAGTGATTCCTATTATAGCTTTACATCTGTCTTTCACTGTCGCATCAACACGCCATTTGTCATCCTGAACAAAAGTATTACTTGGAAGATTTTGGACTTTCTCTCCCTCCGTCACCGCTCTGCGGTGCCACCTCCCTCGTCAGAGGGAGGCAAAAAGGCTTCCTCTGATGAGGAAGCTGTTAAGCGTAGTGAGCACTCGCGAAAATTATTTCGAAAAAAACTTTTCACGAAAGAGAAAAAGTCCGCACAAGATGTGCGGACTTTTTCCATTTGAAAGAAGATTGATTTTTCTACATTTCCGGTTCATAGCCTTGCCGGGAATATAGATTTAACCTTTAAGCTCCATGAAAGCTCAAAAGGAATTTTATTATTTTGTAAGAGGTGCTGTAAGCGGAACCATCTGGGTCATGCCATCATTTTCGCCAATGAGGTGCATGCCTTCCCAAACATATACGGTTTCGCCATCAGCAACATTTACGGTGATACCGTCTTCATCCATAAAGTCAAGAAGCTCTGTTACGGAAGAAACGGACTTGATGCCACCGTCATTGGAAATGGTAATCAATTTCACCAGAACTGTTTTGTTGGTGGTTAACTGATATACACCATCCCCTGTCTTGGTTGCGGTAACCTTTAAAGGTGCCGCACTGACGGAGTTAGTCAGATACAGATGACTTAAATCATAGTTATATTTCGGGCTCTTCTTGGTTACAACCGTCTCGCCATTGGCATTTACTGTAGTATGCTTATTGCCGTTTGCATCAACAATTTCAAGCGGGTCAGACTGGAGCTGTGCAGAGCCGATACCTACTTTGTAGTTAAGACCGTTGATTTCAAGGGTTTCAGCTACAAACGGAGCTGCCGAATTATAACCCAATTCATAACGGCTCTTGGTGGCGTTAAATGCACTCTTTTTAATCGGGAAGTCGCGAACAACCACAACAACGCGGGATTCGTCACCGGAAGTGCCGTGGAGATAGTATGTAACACCGTCAATTTCAAATTCCTGGGTTGCAAAATCGTCCATGGTGATGTAACCGTTAAGATATGTGCCTGCAAGAGCATCGGTTTCGGTCGCATCAAAGGGGAAGGTTGTAAGGCTAGTTACAAATTTGTTGCTTACACCTGTAACTGCATCGCCCGCTACAACACCACCGTTACCGGTGATAATACCCTCTGTACACAAGGGCTTGAAGTTGGTTTTATCTGCCGGCTTGTAGGTAATTACGTCGCCGTCTGAAATCAACAGCTGATCCAGATCCCCTTCGTAAACCTTGCCGTTTACGGTAAGAATCTTGCCGGAGGTCATTTTGCCGTTTACAAATACATCCTTGTCATAGTCAAAGTATTCATCAAAGGTTGCCCTATCGGTGATGCTTTCGTGAATTGCAGCTGCCGCTTCAGCAGATTCTGCCTGAACAAGCCATACATATTCAAAACGCATGGAGCCTGTGCATTTAACTGTCATGGTATAGGTACCTGCGTCCAAATGTGTTGCTACCGTAGAGGTTTCTTTTGTCATTGCACCCTTTGAATCGGAAAGGAATCTGTTGTTGTCAACTGCGCTAGGCATCTGGGTAGAGCCTACCTTAACGGTGATGTAACGGCTGGTTTCCCATGCAGAACCGCTGGTCAGCACATAATAGTCGCCCGGCTCGTAAATGGTAACCGGCATGGTTAATGTGCCGGAACCGAAATAGGTCTGGGATGCCGGCCAGATTTTACCTGTGTAGCTGTTGGATGTAACAGCCCAGGGTGTACCGTTTGCAGCAAGATAGGTATCATAGGTCATAGGTGTAGCCATACCGCCGGGCATTTCGTTAAAGCTTAAGTCCTCGCGCATTGCCTGCGGAATAACATCAGAAACGCCGTAATCCAATTCCTCTGTGGTTGCTTCTTTTGCAGCTACGATTGCATCTAATGCAGTCTGCTGTTCAATGAAGTTACCGTTTTGGTCATTTACGCGTACGTTCGGGAAGTAGTCTGCCGCAACACCTTTGCCAACAACTACATCCTGACCGTTAAAGTTAACGGTAATGTCCTCAGAAGCAGTTACGTCAACCGGCTGAAGTGATGCTGTATTGAAATCTTCTTTGGAATAAGGCTTTGAATCTGCCTGCTTCAAGCCGATGTAGCTTGTTAAATCTTCGGTAGCAGGTACAAATGCAAAAGTGATAAGACCTGCGTAACCGGCTGCTTCCTGCAAAGTACGGATTGCAAATCTCTGACCTTTGGTTAAGGTTACGGTCGGTGCATCGTCATCAATTTCCCAGTAATAATACGGGTCAGATGTAGATTCATACGGACAGTTGGTTACGCCGAAAATCATATCAACGCCTGCAATATCAGCCGCATATACACGCTGATTTGCATCGCTCTTGTTTCTGTCTCGTTTCATTGCCAGCACTTTATAGGTACCGGATACAGGTGCTTCATATACGCCGTAAGCGAGGTCTAAGCCCAGACCGCCGTATGCACTTGTGGATACAATAGTATCGTTAGAGGTCTTGTAATGAACATTCTTGGTTGCCCAGTTATCACTTACAAAATGAGTCAGACCGTTTTCGGAAATAAACATTGTGCCCTTGGGGAACACAGTGTCTGCCACATAGGGGCTCTTGATGGTAACTGTTACATTTTCAGCCTCGAAGTTTCTGGCAGTGCCGGCATTTCCTGCCTTATAGTCAATATAAATCATCAGGTTTTCTTTAGTCAGTGCAGTAGCACTTTTTGCAGAAGCTTCACCGTTGATTATCGGGTATCTTTGCTTGTTGTCTTCACAAATAACACCCACCTCATCTTCCACATGCAAAAGCGCCAAGAGGGCTTCATCCGTTGCCGCATCTGCTTTCATTGCAGTCGCAACTTCCCCATTAAAAGGCAGAATCGACGTGAAATAGAGGCTGTTGGAGCCCGAGCTGTCCTTGGCACCCGAGAAGGATGCATTTCGAACCGGAATGGTGTAGGGTGTAGGACCGTCAATGACAAAATCAAAGGAAACCGTGTAATACTTTCCGTCTGTTACATTTTTTTCGTTGCGTAAAAGAGACGGAATGATGCTTTTGTCCGTATACGTTACGCTACCGGCACCTTCGTTAAAAGCAATTCTTGCTGTGGTTGTAATCTCACCGTTATCATCCCATCTCGTCCACAAATCGTTATAATCGTATACATATTTGCGGGTAGAAAGGGTTGTTGCATCTTCAGCAGAAACAGATACTGCCATGATACTGAAAACGAGAGAAACTACAAGCATGCATGCTAAAATCGTCTTGCTTGTTTTCATTTTCTTTTCTCCTTCCAAGATTAGTTTGTCACTTAAAAAACAACTCGGTCTTTTTGCGGACAAACGCACAAAAAAGACACGTCCCTTTAAACTGCCGATTGGGTGAAAATGGCATTGAAAGCGGTAAAAGACGGTTAAATCAGGCAAAGCACGTCTTTTACGGCAGGCAGGATTTTTTGCTGTGGTTAAAAAAATCGGACACATTTGGATATTTTCTCAGGTGTCCGACTTTTTAGCAATATGAAGCTGTTTTTTGGCTTGTCATGGGGCTCATGGTTTCCCGATGACCTTTATCTTCGTCTTTTTACAATCTAAATGAACAGAACGAAAAGCTATCCATGAAACAAAATTCCTTCCCCGTTTGGTTAGGACGGGCACATAACAAATTTCCGTCTCATCAGACAGCAGGAAATCTGTCCAATGAAAATTTCGTATGTGAAAATTTTGCCGATTGTGACGGCTTTTAAGCACAAGCGCTTATAAAACCATTTTAATATTATCATATAAAAGGAAAAAGTCAAGTGTTTTTTTAATTTTAGTCTTTTTTTTACAAGAAAATGTCATTTTTGAACAAATTTTTTGTATAACATGTTTTTTGGAGTTCCTTTGCTACCCTGAACGCAGTGAGCACTATCCAAAAAGTATTACTTGTCAGGCTTTGGACTTTCTCTCCCTCCGTCACCGCTTTGCGGTGACACCTCCCTCGTCAGAGGGAGGCAAAAAAGGCTCCCTCTGACGAGGGAGCTGTTAAGCGTAGTGAGCACTCGCGAAAAGTATTTCTAAGAAAAGTTTTCACGAAAGAGAAAAAGCCCACACCGATGGGTGTGGGCTTTTGATTGAAAGAAGATTGATGTATTCTCTGTCTCCGACCCATAGCAATGTCGGAAACGTGAGCTTTTCTTTTTTCGGTTTCCATGAAAAAACCGAAAAAGATACATTTAAATTATTTGGAAATCGGAGCACATACCGGAATTGCAGATGTACCTGCAGTGATTTCAAGACCTTTCCAGAGGTAAAGGGTTTCGCCCGGGTCAACCGAGATAAATTTACCGCCGTCCATAAAGTTGAGAACTACGTTTTCTGTTTTTGTGCTCTTGATTGCACCGCCATCCTTGGTTACACGAACCAAGTTGAGGCTAACGGGTGCATCGGTGTAAAGAATAACACCGTTTGCGGTTTCAACTGCAGTTACAGTTGCCTTTTCGGGCAAAGCATTTTTAACCACATACAGATGAGACATATCATATCTGGATGCCTGAACCTGACCGGAGGACAAACCGCGTCCGTATACTTTACCGTCGATGGTTACATTGCTGTAGCTCTTGTTATAACCGAACTGGAAGGTTGTACCGTCGGATTTGTAGCCGCTGGATAAAATCGGATAGTCGATACGGTTCCAGGAAAGAGTATCGTCGCCGGTTGTTTCTGCAATGTCAGCGATAACCGGTGCATAGCCTACCACATAATAGCCTGCATAGGCATCTTGAACAGTAGAATCTGCAACGATGTGTACAAATTTATTGCCATTAGACATGTTAAACTTGCAGTTTGCACCGTTTGTAGCAACTACGTCACCGTAAGAAGCAGCCGCACCACCGTTTGCAGTGATGGCAACCTTCATAACGTCTCTTGCCTTCACAACGATTTCATCGCCTTCTTTAAGCTCTATCTGGTCCATATCAACACAGTAAGCGCCATTTAAGGTTGTGATGTATTGCGAAGTGAAGTCACCGTTTACCACGTTACCGTCAATCAGCTTGGTATTGGTTGCATCCCAGGCAGCTGCGGTAAGTGCATAGGTTGTATCTGCTTCATCAGCAGTAGCAACAGCGTCTAAAACAGTTGCACCTTCAATAAAGTTACCTGCTTTGTCGACAAGCGCAATGTTGGGGAACAAATCGTTTGCCGCATCTTCAACAGCTGCTACTGCAACACCGTTTACGGTTACGTTTACGGTTACTTTGTCAGCATCTGTATAGCCGGGTATGGTGATGCTTTCTGTATCGTTGTAAAGCTGATCTGTAGTTGCGGGCAGGGAAGCTTTATTTGCAATCATGGTTGCAGCATCCATGTTGGCAGATGCCGGAACAAATGCATAACCTAAGCAGCCTGCATATCTTCTGTTGGTGCCCGGAACACGCATAACAAATTTCTGACCCTTAACCAGCTTAACGGTTTTCTGTGCACGGTCAGCTCTGCCACCGTTTTCGGATTCCCAGTTGTATGCGGGAGAAGCGCTTGCTGCAACCGGACTGTTGTCACAGGGATAGTAGAATTCTTCACCGTTAATTAAAACATGCAGGTCACGGTTACTGTTGCTACCAACCTTTTCCGCTCTGTCACGCTTTAAGGCAAACACATCATATTCACCGGTAGCCGGTGCTTCAAACACACCGTAAGCGAGGTCGAGGTTTGTACCGCCGTCCTTCATACTGTTCATGATGTTGTTGGACCAAGTCCAGTGGGTGTTTTCGGTCGCCCAGCTGAAAGAGAAGGTCTGGATTTTCTTCTGGGAAATGAAGAAGGAACCGTGCGGAATCTTATAGTCCTTTGTCTTGGGGGTGTTGATGGTTACATCCACATCAGCGTTGTGATAGCTCTGCAATGCATTTTCCACACCGCCTGCTTTGTAGCCTAAGTATTTTACAAGATTCAGCTTGGAATATTCGGTGTAGCTGTAAGCTGCAACTTCGCCGTTGATAACAGGCTTGTTTGTGTTATCATTCTTCATGATAACGCCACCAGCGATACCTTCTTCTTCATTTGCATCTTCAATGTAGAGGATGCTTCTTAAGGTTTCATCGGTTTCCGCATCTGCCAGCAGCTGCTGTGCAACTTCGCCGTCAAAGGGAAGCACGGATGTAAACCAAATGCTGTTGGTACCGTTTTCAGCTGTGTAGCCACGGAGTGTAGCTTTGCTGACTTGAAGTGTAATCGGGTTTTCACCGGGGATTACAAAGTCAAAGCTTACCTGTGCACCGTGTGCATACAATGCTTTAGCGTCAACTTCATCATCTAAATTAATGGTTAACTGCGCATTGCTCAATACCACACTTGCTTTTGTTTTCATTTCACCGTTTGCATCCCACTGGTCCCACAATTCGTCGAAAGTAGTAACATACTTGATGGTCGCTACTTCAGCAGGTGCTGCTTCTTCAGCAGAAACAACCGCTGTGAGACTGAAAATCATGCACAAGGAAAGTACAAGTGCAAGAATTTTCTTGCTTGTTTTCATTTTATTTTTCTCCTTTCAAAATTTGTTTGTCACGAAGAATCGTTCAGCATCCCGACGGACAAACGCACCGCAATGCTCTCCAAAAAAATTGCTGGTTAGACAATCTGATTTGTGTACTGCACACTGAAACAAGGCAAAGAAATGTGCTTTAACACAAATCGGAGCTTTGGAATTTCAGAAAGAATGATGTTCTTTGGCTTTATGTAAATAAAGCCAAAGAGAGATAGCTATCTCTCTAAAATCCGCATATGAAACGGTTCTTTGGTTTTTCGCAAGGCTCATGGGTTCCCTTGCGAACCTATCTTTTTTGCAATCTGATATGAACAGCATAAAAACTGCCCAATGACAAGCCATTCCTGCCTGGTTAGAGCAGAAAATTCATAAAGCATACTTTAAAAGTTGTCATCAGACAGCAGGAAATCTGTCCAATGCATTGCTTCATTCCGGGTTTGCCGATTGCATATATATATAAACAGTTTTTGCCGAATTCCGGCTCGGCGACACTGTTTACAGACCATTTTAAGGTAACTTATATTATATAATAAATTACATATATTGTCAATAGATTTTGCAATTTATGCCTACCTTTTTTCTGCAGTGTTGCGTTACTCCTCCCATAGTTCATGCTGTGTTTATGGGATTCTTTAGGGGTGCTGTCCAAATCTTTGATTTGGTTAACAGTCCCCTATGCAACAGCGTTCCAAATCTTTGATTTGGCAAACGCCACTGCCGCTATCGCTCAGAATAACAAAGCCTAAAATCACTGTGCGGATTTGGGCTGATATACGCGCACATATTCCACATCCATGGATTTGCCGTCCAAATCACCGAATTCTTCTTCGTAGGCTTCAAACTCCGAAGGTGAAAGCACTTTCCCGTTGCTGTCTTTAATCTTCATGATGGCAACACTGAAATATACCGCTACATCAAAGTCTCCGCGTCCCTCCAAGGCAAATTCCCGGAGCGGCACACCGTCAAAATACCAGATTAACGTATCGGTATCCCAGTACAAGCCGTAGCGGTGGAAGTTTTGGCTTAAATCTCTCGGCACATACGCCGAACCACCCGTAGAGGTTCTTCCGCCCTCTACCGGAATGAGATTCCCCTCTTCATCATAGTAGTGATTCCAATGCATGTTCATCTGTATTTTTGAGGGCATTCTGCCTTCGTTGATATCAAGCTCCAAATACGGACCGCCTATCGAGCACAGCCAGAAAGAGTTGTTACAATAGGGCGTTTTACCCAAGGGATAGCGGTACATGGCTTCATAATAGCCGTAACGGCTGTAAAAAGCGGTCTTTTTGGTCCACATGTGTCCCGAATTCCAGTTTCCCGATATGTCAACCTTTTCGGTCGTGCCGTCGTCATTGGTAACCGAAACGGTTCGCGTCCACTCCCCTTTGTGAATCAGGAGCTTTAAGTAGCCGTTTTCTACCATCTGGTCGTCTGCACTGCGCAAGGAGGCAATGTGACCTGAATAACCGCCGGTTGCCAGTTGCCATACATCGGTATTGATTTCGGTGCCGTTAAACTCATCGCTGAACACCAATTCCCAAGCATCGGGATTCTCCTTGATGGGACTTACAAATTCCGGAAGCGCTATAAATGCCGACAGCATGTCATACGCCATATCGCCCGTTAAAACATCGTAAGGATTTAAATTGTCCACACCGTTTCCGCGGAGTACACCCGATTCAACGGTTTTAAACACCGCATCCACATATCCGCTGTAAATAGTCCCTGCATCGGGATACATATCTGCAAGAAACGTCTTAGGGTCTGCAAGGGAAATGATGCGTTTTCCGCTTTTTTCCAAGGCATCTGCCACAAAGGTGCATGCCTTTTGCACAGTCATCTCCCCGGTGTCGGTCTGATTGTGGGTTTCCCCGATTACGCCGTATAAAATATCACAAAATTCTTTCGGAGATACGGGGCTGTCACTTCCGTCCAAGGCTTTTAAGGCAGGAAGCTCGTTAAAGGCAGCATATACTGCATGATTTTCTATTTCCGCGCTTATGTTTTGCGTACCGTCATTGGAAACCATGGTACGGGTTGTCTGAACTGCCGACTGGTTACCGTCCTGAATTTTAGCAAACACCGCAGTATCGTCCAAGACACCTGTATAAGAAACAGAAGCAAGCTTTGGGGTTGCCTTATACTGTTCTCCGCATTGGGTGTACACGGCAGCCGCTACGGCACTCCGTGCACCGGCAACCGTTTCTCTTTGCATCATAATCTTAAGGTAAACGGGATTTACACCGTCATTTACCGCATCAAAAGCGGATTGAATGTCCGCCTCGCCATAAGAAAGGGCTATCTGCGCACCAAGCGCTTCAAAGCGCAGAACGCCGTCGGGAAATTCTTCTTTCAGGTCTGAAAGCTGTGCCATATCCAAAACCCAAAGCACCTGATTCTGGTCGGTGTCGCAGGTAAGGGTCATGTCGTTTGTACCGATAACCGAAAGGTCGGGCGTTGCTTTTTGCGCCATGGCATCAAATCCGAACACTTCTTTCGTGTTTTTGCGCTCCATGTTTTCAAGCTGCGGCTCAATCACCACCGCACAGGTTCGAAGATATGTGCCGTAGTCTTTTTTGATTACAAATTCCTTTGCGCCTTTGCTCAGTTCAAATTCACCAAGCAAAACCAGTCCCTGATTGGCAAGAGCATCAATTGTTCCGCTTGCGTTATCTAAGGTCCAGCTGTACTGCAGTGCCGTTGTCTCGGGATGCATGGGGATATAATAGTAAATGTTATATTTGCCCGTAACCGGAATAAAGCAATCATACACAGCGGTTGCATTTTTATCATTGCAATAGTGTGTACTGTAATGCATATACCCCTCTAAACTGCTCCCCCGGTATGTACCTATATTTTTTTCGTGCCTGGTATCGAATGAGTACGCAACCGTATCCACCTCATAGGCATAGGTAGCGCTTTTTGGGGTGTAGTCTGCACCGTATTTCTGTTTTTCACGCAAGGGCTTAAAACCATCGTCAAACAGCAAAGTGGTTAAATTTTCTGTGTTTTCTCCCGTAACGGGTACAGCAAAGAGTTTTTGGCTTGCACCGCTTTTTACGGTCATTCTATTGGTTAAAAACGTGTTATCCCCCTTTGTGGTCACCAAAAAGGTTTGCGGGGAAACGTTTTGATTTTCAATTTCAAAGGTTGCAAAGGGATTTGCCGCCTCGGTATAAACTGCAGGTGCGGAAAAATCCGAAATATTACCTGCACCGTCCACCGCACAGGCGGTAACGGTTGTGCTGTCCGAAAGATCCATCGGGATTGCCGAAGCATTTTTCTTTGCATAAAAGCCTGATTGTTCTCCGTTCTTTACAATATAGCCCAAAACAGGCTCGGCAGCGCTGTCGGTTACCGTAAGCACGGCACCCTTGACGTTCCCGTCATACACACCCGAAACAACAGGTGCTGTCGGAGGTGTCATATCCGCAAAAGCAGCTACATATCGGGTGTAAAAACTGCCCGAGCCACTTCCGAAACGATAAATTTTAAAATGATTCTGTGCATAAAAGCTGTTTGCGGAGGTATCAATTTGAAGAGGCTGAATTGCATTATAGAGATAGCTTCCCTCTTCCGCAAAAGCAAGGAAAGCAAAGCCCGTCCAGGAATTTTTAGTGTACAGGTTAAGCACCGCTTCCCCTTTTTCCAAATGTATGGTGTGGGGCGAAACAAAGCCTGCACCGGAATTGACATCGCTTACAAAGCCGTCGGTCTGCCCCTGAAAGCTACCAAACCAAAAACGGTCGGTGCTGTTGTATTTATGAATTTTCTGTACTTTTCCTTTTTGCACCACATCCATACCAAAGGAACGGTTGCTGTCGGTGCCGCCGCCCGAGGCAGGGTCATAGGTGCGCACGTCCGAGAACACATAATAGTCCCCGGTATAGGGTACGTTAATGTGCAACGATACGATATCTTTACTGAATTTGTCTGTCCCCTTAGAGGTATAGTAATGTCCATAATTTTTATATGTTGCGCCTGCTTCTGTGGCTAAACCCAACGCAAGGGCGGTATTATACACAGCCTTGCCCGTGATTAAAAACTGATGCTTTTTCGCAGGCACAAGCTTGATTGCACCCACACGGGAATTTCCGCCGGGGCAGGTGTGTACAATGCTTTCGGTGCCGTCGCCCGAAAAGTCAAGCGTTCCCATGTTTACCCAGCCGGGCGCTGTCGTTTCGCCTTCCAGAAGCTTCTGGTATACAGAAAGATAAGAGGTTCTGCCCACGTGATTTATGTCAAACTCCATGGTTTCACGGCATAAAGCATGGGGACAAACCCAAAAGTATACATCATAGTCGCCTGCAGACATTTTTGGAATGTTAAAGGTTACTGATGCACCCTTTTCCGAAGTCCACAGATGACTGCCGCCGTCATAATTTTTTACGGCGGTAGAGGCTTTCCAGTCTCCGCTTTTTTCGGAAATGGGAATAACAATTTCCCCCTCTATGGGTTCGGTGCTGTAGCTTTGTGAAAAAGCATTCGACGCACCCAAAACCGAAAGCGGACTTAAAAGCATTATGGAAATAAGAAAAAGGGCAATGATTTTTTTCATAATTAAAACCTTTCAAGAGAGACAATTCCCTGCACCGCCAAAGCGGTGCAGGGATATAGATATTCAGAGAATTATTTTACAGGAACAAGCTTTACAGCTGTTGCACGGCAGTTTGTACCAGTGCAGGTATAATGGATGTAGCAATCTGCGCCACCCTTAATTTCCTGTTCGCCGATTAAAACCCAACCGGGTTCAGCGGTTTCGCCTTCTGCAAGCTTTAATGCCACAGAACCTGCAAGGGTATTTTTACCGTCCTGATACAAGAGCATATCCATCTGTCCGATATTGTGCATATGCGGAAGTCTCCACATATAAATCTTGTATTTGCCTGCCTTTACACCGGACAGGTCGTAGGTGGATTTTGCACCTACTGTGTTGGACCATTTGTGTGAACCACCGTCATAGTTAGGCGCAAAGGAAGATGTATCCCATTTACCTTCTACTTCTGCAGGAACAATAATTTCACCTGCATAGGTTTCTTTGTCCACAGCCTGGTCTTTTACAGCTACAGTAGGAATTTCAATACCCAATTCTTCACTTATGGAAGGCTTGGAAACGGTCGGACCCTGGTCTGCAGGACCAACACCTACCATAGGTTCGCCCTTGTAGTTGAGCTTGGGATCGTTTGCATTTGCCTTGGTCTGCCAGATACGAACATAGTCAATAATCTGCGCAGTACCGTCTGCCTCGTCGGTAATCTGACCTGCCCAGTTTAATACTGCGGAAGACAGATACGGGTACTGAAGCTGATGTGCATTATAGTTTTCCTGTTCACGAACTGCTACGCCGTCAAAGTAGAAAATCAGCTTTTCGGGTGTCCATTCGAGGGCATAGGTATGATAATCCTGCGACAAGTCATATTCAAACTTGAATGCTTTGGAATGCTGTTTTCTTTCGCCGGTTACCCAGGTGTGATAGTTGGTTGCCATTTCGTTCGGGTAATGGCCTTCGTTGATATCCAATTCGTAATGTGTCAACGGATCGGGGTCTTTATGGATGTTATGACCGTGGGGCACATACGTCCAGAAAGAGTTGTTGATACCGGGTGCTGCTGCAATTTTATAGCGTGCTTCCCAGTAACCGTAGGTCTGTGCAAACACTTCGGGACGTGCCCATACAGAGCCTGCTGTCCACTGCTTACCGCCTCTTTCTTCCTTACGGATTACAAGATGCAAAGAACCGTCATGCTGTTCTACGTTTTCAGGCCATCTGGAGGACTGAATGTGTCCGGGCGAGGATGCGTCGGAGCGCCATACACCCCAGTTTACTTCGTTGCCCAAGAATTCATCATAGAACATCAATTCCCATTCCTGGTCAACCGGAGGTCCTGCCCATACAAAGAGCTGCATGAATCTCTTTAAGATAACCGCACCCTGTGCTCTTGTTGCATTTGCCTTTGCTTCTACGGTTGTTTCGGAAGTACCTTTGATGATTTCGGTCTGAATTAAATATCTTAATGCTTCTTTTGCCCAGTCGGAAATTTCTGCGGTATCGGAGAAATTACCCCATACGTCGGGCATGTTTGCTACCCATGCATCATCCTTCTTGGTTGCTTTGATTGCATTGTATGCAAAAAGTGCCATTTCTTCACGGGTGATGGGCTGTTCGGGCTTGAAGCCGTCATCTACCGGCAAGCCTTCAATCAAGCCGTTTGCCTTTGCGGTTGCCACATAGGTTGCATACCATGCATCCTGTGCAACATCGGGATAAGATTCACCTGTGATAAGCTCATAACCCATTGCGCGGTCTAAGATGGTTAAATATTCGGCTCTTGTAATGTTTGCTTCGGGGTCGAAGAGGTTGTCTGCAACACCGGAGATTAAACCTTCGTTTGCCATGTATTCTACATCATAGTGTGCCCAGTGTTCAACCATGTCGTCGAATTTATCGAGCTTAGCCAAGCTCTTCAATTTTGCTTCCATCTCTTCGGTAGCATCGTAAACGGGTGTTACATATCTGGTCTGCCAGATACCGCCTTCGGTGTTTACGATTTCAAACATAATGGTCGAAGCTCTGGTATTGGCTTTTAAGGTCTCGTTGTCTACTGCAACAAGCTTTACAAATTCTTCATCGGATTTACCTGCAAAATCAAAGGTACCCAGGTTTACCCAGGAGCTTTCGTTTAATGCTGTGGGGTCTAAAACGATTTCGTCCACCTTGCCGTTGTGGTGTACTTCGTATTTAACGCGCGTATTCTGGTTTTCTTTCCACCAGAGCAGGTAAACAAAGATGTTCACGTCACCAACCGCCATGATATCGGGGTTGTAGGTCACGGTTGCTTTGCCGCCGTTTGCATTTTCTGCCGCAATCCACATGCTGTTTGCCGCATTTTTCATCGGGCCGGGTACTGCACTGGAGAAGGTCCAGGAGCCTTCATAGGTAACACTGCCCATGGGATCAACCGAAATGTCTTTGAGCTGAGAATCGCCGTGAGGAACATTGACCTTTGCGGGCTTACCGCTAACGTAAACCGCTTCGGGAACGGTGCCTACCTGCACAGGTGCTTCTGCAGCACTTCCTGCGCCCACTTCCTTATCGGTGGGAACAAGCTTTAAGCCTGTACCGCGGGTATGACCGCCGCCGGGATTGGTATGTAAGAAAGTTTCATCGCCTGTGCCTGCAAAATCCAGAACGCCCATGGAAACCCAGCCGGCATCCTTCGGACCGCCCTTTAAGGGATTCTGTAAGCAGAAAATGTCTGTGGTTTTGCCGTTATGCGAAACGGTAAAGGTCATTTTTTCCGCATTTGCATCGTGGGGAATAATATAATAGTAGATTTCGTAGTTGCCGGGCTTGATGCCGGTTGCGGTATACTTGATGGTTTCACCTTTTTTGTTGTTCCATGCCTGCGAACCGCCGTCAAAGTTCTTTAAGGTTGTGGAATCCGCATAGCCTGCAGAAACCTCAGCCTTTTTATAGTGATAAATCACTTCGCCCTCGTGGGTCGCGTTATCTGCAGATACGTTGTCGCCTGCAGATGCATCGGGTGCAGGAGTTGCGGGCATCTGACCTTCAAATTTTGCATCACCTGTGCCGGTAACCGCTGCCTTGGTGGGAACAAGTCTCATCTTTGTGGCACGGATGTTACCGCCCAAGCAAGGGGTGTAAATTTTCTGATCGCCGTCTTTTGCAAAGTCAAATACACCAAAGGATACCCAGCCTGCTTCAACGGTTTCATCGGCATTTAATTTCTGATACAAAGTGCTCTTTGAGGTTTTGCCGTTATGGTCTACATAAATATCGATGGTTAATGCATCGTTTTTATGCGGAATGAGCCAGAAATAAGCTTCATAATTGCCGGCTGCAATGCCCTCTACCGCATAGGTAGCCATTGCACCTGAATTTGTTGTCCACTTATGCTTGAAGCTGAGGGTAGAATCCTTCCACCCGTCACCTGCCAGAGCAGGATTTTCAATAATGATTTCGCCTTTTAAGGAATCTGTGCTGAACTTTTGTTCCGAAGCCTTGGATGCCGCAAAAACGGGCAGGCAGGAGCATACCATTAAAAGAGCAAGAATCAATGCTATTGTTCTTTTCATCTTTTTCTCTCCTTTTCTTTTTTATAGGAAGTACTTTACCTGATTATACATTTTCATCCCCAAACAATACTTTTTTAGGCTTTGCCACGGCAAAGCATGCCTTTTTTGTACTGTCTGTTTAACAGAAATGCCACAAGTTATGCAAAGCGACTTCTTCATAATTATATAGTAACATATTTCAGCCCAAAAAACAATACGAAAAATGATAATTTTATGTCACTTTTTTACTCGAAAATGATACTTTTTGAGCAAGCATAAAAAAATTTTATTTTTTTCAAAATAGGGCTTGATTTTTTTTAAAAACTGTGTTATAATAATCAAGCTGTTAAAAAGAATATGCGCCCGTAGCTCAGCTGGATAGAGTGTTTGGCTACGAACCAAAAGGTCGGGAGTTCGAATCTCTCCGGGCGTGCCAAAAAAACCGTTACCCGTTCGGGTGACGGTTTTTTTGTTCGCCACGGAGAGACCGAACACGCGAAGCGGGTTCGTTGAGACAGCCAATGTGCGAAGCAGATTGGACTGTCGTCGCAACGCGACCTGTTTGCTCGTTGCGTTTTTTCAAAACACAACTTCGCTTTTCGGTCGGTTGCTCCTCTTTCGCAAAAAGTTTTCTGCGAAATACTTTTTGCGAGTGGCACGCTTCGCGTGCATAGGAGTGCTTTGTTTATGGGATTCTTCGCTGTCGCTCAGAATGACACCTCATCCGTCAACTTACAGTTGACACCTTCCCCTCAAGGGGAAGGCTATGGATGGTGCCGTGTTCAGGGCTGACTTTGCCTTCAGAATGACGGAGAAGGCAGTGACCCTGAAACCGTCATCCTGAACGCAGTGAGCACTATCCAAAAAGTATTACTTGGAAGCTTTTGGACTTTCTCTCCCTCCGTCACCGCTCTGCGGTGACACCTCCCTCGTCAGAGGGAGGCGAAAAAAGGCTCCCTCTGATGAGGGTGGCTTTATATTATATATTATATATAAAAATATATAAAAAAGGACTTGCCATATTGCGCGGAACATGTTATAATATGTTGAAAAACTTTGTACATTATTTTTTGAAAGGATTGAAAATACAATGTCAGGACATTCCAAATGGAACAACATCAAAAACAAAAAGGAAAAGAGTGACAGCCAGAGAGCCAAGATTTTCACCAAATTCGGCAGAGAAATCGCGGTGGCTGTCAAAGAAGGCGGTGCTGACCCCGATGCAAACGCAAAACTGCGTGACGTCATTGCAAAGGCAAAGGCTGCAAACGTGCCCAACGACAACATCTCCCGCTCCATCAAAAAGGCAGCCGGCGAAGACGGCGGTGCAGATTATGAAAGCATCATTTATGAAGGCTACGGTCCTTCGGGCGTTGCGGTTATCGTAGAAACCTTAACCGACAACCGTAACAGAACCGCTTCCGATGTACGTCATTGCTTTGACAAGTGTGGCGGTAACCTGGGTACTCAGGGCTGTGTAAGCTATATGTTCGACCGCAAGGGCATCATCATTATCGACAACGAAGACAGCGACCTGGACGAAGATACCGTTATGATGGATGCGTTAGATGCCGGTGCAAGCGATTTTTCGCCCGAGGAAGGCTATTTTGAAATTTTAACCGAACCCAATGATTTGGGTGTTGTTCGCGATGCGTTGGAAGAAAAGGGCTATGCCTTTTCCCAGGCAGAGGTGGAATATGTGCCCCAGACCACCGTTACTTTAACGGACGAGGATGCCATTAAAAACATGAATAAGATGATTGATATGCTGGAAGACAGCGACGATGTGCAGAACATTTCGCACAACTGGGAGGAATAATGGCAAGATTGAATGTGGTACTGATTGAACCGCAAATCCCCCAGAACACCGGCAACATTGTGCGCACCTGTGCCGCAACCAACGCGGTTTTGCATCTGGTAGAGCCGATGGGCTTTAAAATTGATGACAAAAAGCTGAAGCGCGCAGGGCTGGATTACTGGCATTTGATGGAAATTCATCGGTATCAGAGCACAGAAGAATTTTTTGAAAAAAATAAGGACGGTCATTTCTTTTACTTTACCACAAAAGGCTTGAACCGTCATACCGACGCAGAGTATCCCGACAACTGCTATCTGGTTTTCGGCAGAGAGGACGCAGGGCTTCCCGAAGCACTCCTTTATGAAAATAAGGAAACGTGTGTCCGGGTGCCCATGCAGAACGATGCCAGAAGCTTAAACCTTTCCAACACAGTGGCAATTGCGGTGTACGAGGTGCTTCGGCAATGGGACTACCCCGAGTTGAAAACCGCGGGGCGTTTAACAAAATACAACTGGCAGGAGGAGTAAAAAATGAAATTTGGTGCATGTATCGGCTTACGCCTTGAAACTTACGACAAGGCAAAATCTTTTATTGACGCAGGTTTTGATTTTTTAGAAACCAACATGGCAGCCATTTATGAAATGACTGACGAGGAAGTAGACATTTTAGCAAAGCGTATGCAGAAAGATGGTGTTAAGCTTCATTCTGCAAACTGCATGTTCCCCGGCTGGATTTTTGAAAACGGCATTCAACTGATTGGCCCTGAATCCAGTATCGAGTGGCAGAACGAATTTTTGGACAAGGTATATCCCAGATGCAAAAAGCTTGGCATGAAAACCATCGTATTCGGCTCGGGCAAGCAGAGAAGAATTCCCGACGGCATGGACGCAAAAGAAGCTTATGATGCATTGCTGGAGGTTGCACGCCGTATCGCGGAAAAGGCTGTAGAATACGGCATCACTTTGGTATTAGAGCCGTTAAACTACACCGAAACCAACTGCTTTAACCGTGTAAGCGAGGGCTATGCTTTCATGAAGGAAGTCAATCGCCCCGGCTTAAAGCTTTTAGCGGACATTTATCACATGTATAAAAACGGTGAGGCACCCGAACTGCCTGCCGAGTTTGTAAAGGAACTGCACCATGTGCACATTCCGCAGCCCGAGGACAGATTACAGCCCCATGAAGCAACCCCCTACTACAAGGCATTTGCAGACAGCTTAAAGGCAGGCGGCTTTGACGGCTATGCGGCGGTAGAAGCCAACGGCGAGCTTTCGGGCAACGAGAAAAACGTTCTTGCTATTGTAAAACAGCTGTTTTAATTGATTTAAATTTTCTACTCTACTACATACATTCGAGGTGATTCATCTATGAAAATCGTAATTGTAACCGGTATGTCCGGTGCGGGAAAATCCAGTGCCATGAAATGCTTAGAGGATTTCGGCTACTATTGTATTGACAACATGCCCCCCGTGCTGATTCCCAAATTTGTGGAAATCTCTATGGGTGCAGGCGGCAGCATTGACCGTGTGGCACTTGTGACCGACATAAGAAGCCGTTCGCTTTTTAAGGATTTGATTGCAACCTTAGACGAAATGGAAAACGGCGAGCATGAATGCGAAGTGCTGTTCTTAGATGCCTCGGATGATGTGCTGATTAAGCGCTATAAAGAAACCAGACGTGCCCATCCCCTTTGCCCCGACGGCAAAATCATTGACGGGGTGAACAAGGAAAGAGAATTAATGGCATCTGTGCGCGAGCGGGCAAGTCACATCATTGACACCACAAAAATGCTGACCCGTGAGCTTCGGGAGGAGCTTTCTCATATTTTTGTGGCAGGCGGTTCTTATGAAGGACTGATTTTGGACGTTATGTCCTTTGGCTACAAATACGGCATCCCGAATGATGCAGATTTGGTTTTAGACGTACGTTTTCTGCCCAATCCCTTTTATGTAACCGAATTAAAGCCTTTAACGGGCTTAACTGCCGACGTGCAGGAATTTGTGTTAAAGCATGAGCAGACCCAGATATTCCTGGATAAAATCACCGATTTGCTGGAGTACTTAATTCCTTACTACAAGCAGGAGGGTAAAAATCAGCTGGTTATTGCCATTGGCTGTACCGGCGGTAAGCATCGCTCGGTTACCTTGACCGAGGTTATGAGCAAGCGCTTAAAGGCGATGGGTCACCGTGTGCTTACGCACCACAGAGACATTGATAAAGACAGCAAATAACAAAAGCACAAAGGGGTTGTAAGGTTTTACAGTCCCCTTTTTCACCTATTTTACGAAAGGAGAGGTTTCATCATGTCATTTTCCACCGATATCAAGCATGAGCTGGCAGAGCAACCCATAAAAAAGGACTGCTGTGCAAGTGCCGAGCTTCTTGCCATCATCTGTTTTGGTGCACAAATCCGAAACAACACCCTTTTGGTGCGTACCGAAAACAGTGATTTAGCAAACCGCATTGTGTCGCTTACAAAACGGGTATTTGACAAGCCTGCCCTTTTGGTTTTAAAACCCACACCGGGACTGATGGATGTGGAAATTGCGGACGAGAGCCGTTTAAACGAGGTTTTAAGCTATTTTAAGCTGATTAAAAACGCAAGAGACATGAAAAACTTTGTTTCGTTTCAGATGTCTGACTTTTTGTCTGACAAGTCCTGCTGTATGCGGGCAGTGCTTCGGGGCGCGTTTTTAACTGCGGGGTCGTGTGCAGAGCCTGAAAAGCGGTATCATTTGGAGGTTGCCACCAACCATTTCCGCTTAAGCCGTGAATTTGTGACGATTTTGGAGGAACTGGAAATTTTTGCAAAGGTGATTGCCCGCAAGGCAAGCTATGTCATCTATTTAAAGGGCGGCGACTACATTCACGACTTTTTGGGGTATGCAGGTGCCCAGAAATCGGTTATGCTCTTGGAAGAGGCGCGGGTGACCAAGGATTTTAAGAACACCATCAACCGCAGAACAAATTTTGAGTATGCGAACCTTTCCAAGTCCATTGAGGCAGGTGCACCGCAGATTGAAGCCATCAAAAAGATTCAGAGCACCATCGGACTGGAGTCTTTGGATGAGGGATTAAAAGAGATTGCCTATCTGCGTATCGAAAATCCCGAGGCTTCCTTAAAGGATTTGTGTACCATGATGCATGAGCCTATCAGCAAGTCGGGGTTGAATCACCGTTTAAAAAAGCTGATGGAAATTGCAGAGCGCATCCGCGGAGGTAAGGTATGAGTTTTGTACATTTACATGTCCACTCGGAATACAGCTTACTTGACGGTGCCTGCCGTGTGACAGAGCTGGTGGACAAGGCAAAGGAAATGGGACATACGGCTGTTGCCATTACAGACCACGGTGTCATGTATGCAACGGTTGACTTTTATAAATATGCTATGGAGAAGGGCATCAAGCCCATCATCGGATGTGAGGTTTATACCGCCATCGGCTCTATGACAGACCGTACGGCAGACGACGAGAGCCGTTACGGTCATTTGGTGTTGCTTGCAAAGGACAATGAAGGGTATCATAACCTGATGAAGATTGTGTCCTCGGGCTTTGTGGACGGCTTTTATTACAAGCCGAGAATTGACAAGCCTCTGCTGAAAAAATATGCAAAGGGCATCATTGCGCTTTCCGCGTGTCTTGCAGGCGACATTCCGCGAAAATTATTGGCAAACGACTACGAGGGGGCAAAAAAAGAAGCCCTTGCCTTTATAGATATTTTTGGCAAAGACAATTTTTATTTGGAGGTGCAAAGCAACGGTGTGCCCGAGCAGGCACAGGTCAACGGCTATCTGATTCGTCTGGCACAGGAGCTTAAAGTAGGGCTTGTTGCCACCAACGACGTGCATTACTTAGAAAAATCCGATGCAAAGCTGCAGGATTTGCTGATGTGCATCCAGATGGGCAAAACCGTTGACGAGGAAAACCGTATGCGGTTTGAAACGGACGAGTTCTATTTTAAATCGGAAGAGGAAATGAAAGAAGCATTTCCAAAGCTTCCCGAAGCCATTGAAAACACCGTTAAAATCGCAGAGCAATGCAATGTGACATTAGACTTTTCCACCAGGCATTTGCCTGATTTTCCGTTGCCTCCGGGCACAGACCACGCAAAATATTTAACCGATTTGTGCGTGTCGGGCTTAAAGGAGCGATATGTTGACTACGAAAAGCATTTACCGCAATTGGAATATGAATTGTCGGTCATTTCCAACATGGGGTTTGTGGATTATTTTCTGATTGTGTGGGATGTGATTCATTTTGCACGTTCTGAAAACATTCCCGTAGGTCCGGGCAGAGGGTCTGCGGCAGGAAGTTTAGTTGCTTACACCTTAAAAATTACCGACATTGACCCTGTGAAATACAACCTCTTTTTTGAGCGATTCTTAAATCCCGAGCGTGTCAGCATGCCCGATATCGACATGGACTTTTGCTATGAGCGCCGACAAGAGGTGATTGATTATGTCACCCGTAAATACGGTGAGGACCATGTGGCGCAGATTATTACCTTCGGTACCATGGCGGCAAAGGCGGCGGTGCGTGATGTGGGACGTGCCATGGGACTTCCCTATTCCGTACCCGATGCCGTGGCAAAGCTGATTCCGCGTGCTCTTGACATCACCATGGAAAAAGCCATTGCCCAGAATCCAAAAATCACCGAGGCGGCAAGGGAAAACAAGCAGGTGGCAGAGCTGATTGAGTTATCCAAACGCGTAGAGGGTATGCCCCGTCACGCCTCTACTCATGCGGCAGGGGTTGTGATTACGGGCAAGCCCATTGCAGAATACGTTCCCCTCTACCGCAACCGGGATGCCATCACCACCCAGTACACCATGACCCGTTTAGAGGAGCTGGGCTTATTAAAGATGGACTTTTTGGGGCTTCGTACCTTAACGGTGATTGCAGACACCGTAAAGCTTTTAAAGCGACGCGGTGTGGATCTGGACATTGAAAAAGTGGATATGACAGACCCTGCGGTATACAAAATGCTGTCAAACGGCGATACCGACGGGGTGTTCCAGCTTGAATCGGGCGGTATGCGTCAGTTTATCCGTGAGCTTTCGCCAAACTCCCTGGAGGACATCATTGCAGGCATTGCGCTCTACCGACCCGGTCCGATGGATTCCATTCCTACTTATATAAAAAATAAGAATCATCCCGAGCAGATTGTTTACTTACACCCCTCTTTAGAGCCTATCTTAAACGTAACCTACGGCTGTATTGTGTATCAGGAGCAGGTAATGCAGATTGTACGTGAATTGGGCGGATTTTCCTTAGGCGGTGCGGATCAGGTAAGACGCGCCATGTCCAAGAAAAAGGGGGATGTGATGGAAAAGGCACGGGTGCAGTTCATTTACGGAGACGAAAGTGCAGGCATTGACGGTGCCATAAAGCGCGGCATCCCCGAGCAGACTGCCATTGCCATTTTCGACCAGATGATGGACTTTGCCAAATACGCCTTTAACAAATCCCACGCGGCAGCCTATGCGGTGGTGGCATTCCGTACCGCGTACCTAAGATGCCACTATCCCGTAGAATTCTTTGCGGCACTCATGTCAAGCTTCTTAGACCGCATCCCGAAAATTGCGGAATATATGCTGGTATGCAAAAAAATGGGCATTTCGGTGTTGGTTCCCGACATCAACAAAAGCTTTACCGATTTCTCGGTTGAGGACGGGGCAATCCGTTTTGGTTTAAGTGCCATTAAAAATGTAGGCTTAAATTGCATTTCGGATTTGGTTGCCGAACGGCAGAAGAACGGCGAATTTTTAAACTTTGACGATTTCTGCACCCGTATGGTGCGGTATTCTTCCATTAATAAAAGAGCGGTGGAAGCCATGATTAAAAGCGGTGCTTTTGACCGGCTGGACTTAAACCGCGCACAGCTTCTTTTGCTGTATGAATTAGAATTGGATGCCGCCATGGACGACCGCCACAACAAGCTTGAAGGACAGGTTTCATTCTTTGATCTGGGCGACATGCAGGAAGTCACCAAGCCCAAAGCCCCGAATGTACCTGAGCTGGACTTATCGGTCCGTCTTGCCCAGGAAAACGAGTATATGGGCATTTACATTTCGGGTCATCCTCTGGACAAGTATAAAAACGAGCTTTCGGTATGCACCAACGCCACCGTTTTAGACATCCGCTCCGCCGCGGACGAAAACGATTTTTCCAAGGACGGAAAATTCATATCGGTTGCAGGCATTATTGAAAGCGTTGCCATTAAAATCACAAAACGGAATGAAAAAATGGCAATTTTTTCCCTTTCCGACCGCTTCGGCTCGGTGGACGTGCTGATGTTTTCCAAGCTGTACAACGTATACGGCAACGCATTAAACAAAGGAAGCTTTGTGGTGGTGCGCGGAAAGCTGAGCTTGCAGGAAGAGCGCGAGCCTGCCATTTTGTGCGAGGCAATTTCCACCATTCCTAACGCACTTCCCTTAGGCAAGCTGTATATCCGCTGTGCAGGCGAGCAGAAATTCCCTGCAATACTGGAAATTTTACAAAAACACAAGGGCAAAACGCCCGTGGTGCTGTATGACACCGAAAAGGGTCAGGCAAAGCAAGTGCCCGAAAAATACAATGTGCAGGTTACAGAAGCTTTCATGCAAAGCCTGCAGACCGTGGTTTTGCCGGAAGACATTGCCGCCAAAACCCCTAAATTATAAGGAAGTGAACCCATGACAGTATGTTTTACGGGGCACAGACCCCAGAGCTTACCCTTTGGCACGGATGAACAGCATCCCCTTTGCTTAGAGCTGAAGGCAAGGCTCACCGAAGAGATACAAACCGTCATAAAAAACGGTGCAGACACCTTTTACACCGGCATGGCGCTTGGCGTAGATACCTTTGCTGCTGAGGCGGTGCTTAAGGAAAAGGAAAAAAATTCTTCCATAAAGCTGATTGCGGCAGTTCCCTGCCCGAGCCAGTCAAACAGCTGGAGCAAGGCGGAAAAGGCACGGTATAACGCCATTTTAGAGCGCTGTGATGCGGTGGCTATGGTCAGCGACCATTATTACAGAGGGTGTATGCATGTGCGAAACCGCTATATGGCAGACCGCTCGGATTTGCTCATTGCGGTTTATGACGGACATTCTAAGGGCGGTACCGCTTCAACCGTGCAGTACGCCCAGAAAAAAGGCTTAACAATCATTCAACTGATTCCTTAATGAAAGAAGGCAAAAAAATGCAAAGGACGCAAAAACAACACGCAGTAGACATGTGCAACGGTCCGCTGTTTACCAAAATTGTTGCATTTTTCATCCCGGTTATGCTGTCTAACATGTTACAGCTGGTCTATAACGCCGCCGACCAGATGGTTGTGGGCAAATTCGCAGGGGCAACAGACCTTGCGGCAGTTGGCTCCACCGCTTCTCTGATTAACTTAATCACCTGCGTGCTGATTGGACTTGCGGTGGGCGTAAGCTCTGTGGTTGCACGGCATTTCGGGTCAGGCAACAAAGGCTCTTTGTTCCGCGCGGTACATACCTCTGTGGCATTAAGCCTGATTGTAGGTGTGATTTTGGGAATTGTGGGTATACTTTTTTCGACCCCCTTACTTCGTCTGATGGGCTCGCCCGATGACGTACTCCCAAAGGCAAGTCTTTACATGAAAATCCTGTTTGCAGGGCTGCCTGCCATGGCACTTTTTAACTTTGCCTCGGCAATTCTGCGCGCCATCGGCGACACAAAAAGACCCATGATTTACATGATTTTGTCGGGACTGCTCAATGTAGTGCTGAATTTGATATTTGTTATCGGCTTAAACATGGCAGTATCGGGTGTTGCACTGGCAACCGTGCTTTCCCAGATTTTAGCGGCATTTTTAACAGCCCGCTGTCTGGTAAAAAGCAAGGAAGACTATAAGCTGCGCATAAAGGATATTAAGGTTTTCAAAGGCGAATTTCGTCAGATTATTCAGATTGGTATTCCCTCGTCCATTCAGTCGGCAGGCTTTTCGCTGTCCAATGTGTTTATCCAGACTGCCATCAACTCCTTCGGCTCTGCCGCCATGGCAGGCTGTACTGCCGCCGCTACCATTGAAAATATGGTGTATCAGGCGACCAACTCGCTGTATCACACCACCCTTTCGTTTGTGGGGCAAAACTACGGTGCAGGCAAGAAAAAGCGCATTATAAAGTCGGTTGTCTACTGTGCAGGCAGTGCTATGGTGTTGGGTGTTTCGGTCAGTGCCCTTTGCATTTTGTTCAGCGAGCCTCTTTTAAACCTCTTTTTAAACAAAAGTACGGACGCTGTATTTTACGCCAAAACCCTTGCCAGCGGTACAGAGCGTTTACTCCTGACCCTCCCCGTGTACTTTTTGTGCGGTGTGATGGAAGTGGCAACCGGTGCACTCCGTGCCATGAACAAGTCCGCCCTTTCCATGGTCGGCTCGCTTTTAGGTGCCTGCGGACTTCGTATTTTGTGGATTATGACGGTGTTTGCCGCAAACCCCACCATAAAGGTGCTGTTTATGTCCTATCCCATCACCTGGACAGTAACCGGCGTTTTCCTTTACGGCATGTTCATCTTCTACATCCGTAAAATGAAAGACGCAGACCAAAAAATGGTTGCATAATGAATTTTTTTGTTGAATTATGGGACAACTTATGTTATACTTAATGTTTAGAGGAGATGTTTGAACATGAAAAAATTACGTTTTTGGTTTGCTTTGATTTTAGGCAAGCTTATTTGCAAGGCGGTCGACCTCATTGACAAAGAACGAGGCACCAACATCGCAGGAATTTACGCCTGCAAAATCCAGAAAGATTTTATTTCCCATTTCACGGGGATTGATTATGAAAAAGTGTTCTTTATTACCGGCACAAACGGTAAGTCCACCACCAACAACATGGTGGTACACACTTTAAGACAGAGCGGAAAGGTTGTTACCAGTAACTTAGAGGGTGCAAACCTTTTAACAGGTGTTGCGGTGGCACTGATTCGCGATGCTTCCCTGTTCGGCAGATTAAAGAGCGATTATTTTGTGTTTGAAACCGACGAAAGATATCTTTCCATGATTCACAAATATCTGCCTGCCAAAAACCTTTGTATCACCAACATTCAAAAAGACCAGGTACAGAGAAACGGCGAGCCGGATTATATTTATCAGAAAATCAAATCGGTCATCAACAAGGATATGCGCGTGTTTGTAAACAACGAAGAGCCGAGAGCCAAATCGCTGGCGCAGTATGCAGGTAAGGCGGTTTATTACGGTATTGAACGCAACGCCTTGTCTTTTGAGAAAAACGATTTTTACGATGTGTCCCTGCCCTGCCCCATCTGCAGTGACAAAATCAAATTTGACTATTACAATGCAGAAAATGTAGGACATTTTGCATGTGCAGGCTGTGGCTTAAAGAGTGAAAGCGATATTGACTATTTTGCAAAAGATATCAACTTTGAGGAAGGCACTTTTTCTTGCGCAGGCAACACCTATAAGGTACACAACACCGAGCCGTTCTTTATTTACAACTACACCTTATGTATTGCAATCTGCAAGAGCTTAGGCATTGAAACCGAAAAGATTTTAAGTGCCTTTGACAACTTTAAAAACATCACCGGCAGAAAAGAAACCATTTATTACAAGTCCAAGGTGATTAAATACATCCGCATCAAGCAGGAAAACCCCGAAACCTTACAGACCGCTTTGGAATACATCGCAAGCGACCACACCCCGAAGCTGTTCTTACTCGGTTTAGAGGAAATCCGTGACATCAATCCCTTTTACACCAACACCTTTTATGCCTTTGACTGTAATGTAAACCGTCTGATTGATTCAAACGTTACCCATTACATCTGCTTCTCGGATGCGGTTTCGTACGATTCGGCAAACCGTCTTTTATATGCAGGGGTAGACAAAAAGGATATCACCATCCTGCCCACCGACTCCACCGAGGAGATTATGAAAGAGCTGGACAAGCATGACATGGACAATGTGTACCTGATTACCTGGATGCACAAATACCATCAGATGGACAAATACGCAAAAAATCATAAGGAGTAAAACCATGAACAACGAATTAAATATTGCATGGATGTATCCCGACATTTTGAACTTACACGGGGACAGAGGCAATTTAATGGCTTTGGACAGAGTGGGCAAAATGATGGATGTGGACGTCAAAATCCAAAAGGTAGAGCGCTTTAGCGATGCTGTACCGCTGGAAAACAGCGACATTTTGTTCTTTAATGTGGGCGAGCTTAAAGTTATGCCCGAAATCATCAAGGCTTTAAGAAAATATGAAAGTGAATTAAAAGCTTTTGCAGAGGCAGGCAAAACCATCATTTTAATTGGTGCGTCTGCAGGCATTTTTGCGAAAAAAACGGTGCGCAAGACCGAAACCTTTGAGGGCTTTGGGATCTTAGATATAGAGCTTAAAGAGCGCGACACCATTTACGGTGACGATATTTTGTACACCTTAGAGGAAAACGGCATGGAAATTGCAGGCTGTCAGATTAAAATGTTTGACACCCTTTTGTCCGCGCCGGAGCTTCGTTTGGGCACACTGTATTACGGCAGCGGTAACGCAGGCTATGTAAACCAAACCGAGGGTGCAAGATACAAAAATGTAATTTTCACCAATGCTTTAGGACCTGTTTTAGTAAAAAATCCCTGGTTTGCAGAGCATATTATCCGTACTGCCCTTGAAAACAAGGGTGTAACCGTAGAAAAGAAATTAACCGATGCGGATTTTGAGTTGGAATTGAATTCGCTCAAATCCATTAAAGAATTTGTGGACAAAAAAGGGGAAAAAGATGTATCCGGAGCTTGAAATTAACCTAAGCGGTATTGTGGAAAACGCAAAGAAAATGCAGGCGATGTTTGATGCCTGCGGTAAAAAGCTTTGCGTGGTAACCAAGGGCATGACAAGGGACATTGAAATTGTCCACGCCATTACCGAAAACGGTATTTCCGCTATCTGCGAATCGCACATCCAGAACTTTGTGCTCTACAAGGATATCCGGGCTGAAAAATGGCTGATTCGGGAGCCGATGCTTTCGGAAATTCCGTTGGTTGTGCAGTATACCGATGTGAGCATGAACAGCGAGCTTAAAACCTTAATTGCCTTAAACGAAGAGGCAAAGCGCCAGAACAAAATACACAAGGTTGTTTTAATGTATGAGTTGGGCGACCGCCGTGAGGGCTGTGATTTACAAGAGCTTACCGCGCTGACAAAAGAAGTGCTTGGTATGGAAAATCTTTACTTATACGGCATTGGCACAAACCTCAGCTGTTACGGTGCAATCATTCCTGACGAAGAAAACATGAAAGAGCTTGCGGAAACAGCAGAGCATATTGAAAAAGAGCTTGGCATTACGTTAGAGCTGGTTTCGGGCGGAAACTCTACCTCCTTTGAAATGTTCAAAGACGGCTTGTTGCCCGAAAAAATCAACAATCTGCGGTTTGGCGAGGCGGTTTTCTTCGGCAATGTACCCTGTCTGGAAAAGAAAATTGAAGGGTTTCACACCAAAAACTTTGTATTAAGAGCACAGATTGTGGAAATCAAAGAAAAGCCGTCGCTTCCCAAAGGAAGCCGCGGTGAAGTGAACACCTTTGGCGAAGCGCTCCCCGAATACGAGGACAAGGGCATCCGCAAGCGCGCCATTTTAGCGGTGGGCAAGCAGGATGTGGCGGTAAGCGGTCTGCGTCCGAGAGATACCCATGCCGAGGTTGTGGGTGGCAGCAGCGACTACATCATTTTGGATATCACCGAAAGTCCCCGACCTTATCAGGTGGGCGATGTGGTGGAATTTGACATGAATTATTCCGCCGTGCTTGAAACGATGTGCAGTAATTTTATTTATAAAACATACAAAAAGGGAATGTAAAAAAAGTCCGGACCGCAAAAACGCGAGTATAAAGGCGAACAAAGTTTGTACAAACTTACAAGAACGACACCAAATGAAGAAAACACGCAAAGTTTTGCGTGTTTTCTTTTGATAAATGCGTTTTTGCTATGCGCGAGCGGTTAAACAAAACAGTCCGGTGGACTGTTTTGTCAGCTCGGGGCGGAGTGGTCAAAACCGTTAGCGGTAGCGTTAAAACGGTTTTGGGTACCACA